>JAFGAF010000577.1 GCA_016933815.1 Prolixibacteraceae bacterium | reverse complement strand
TCGATGCGGTTCATGGTTATTTTAATATCGGTTTTTTATAAGTTTATTTCCGAACAGCAGGTAAAGTTACAAAAAAGCCCGAAAGAGCTTTCCTTCGGGCTTCGAGATTGTTTTGATGGCTATTATTGAATCTCAATTTGAATTTCGGTAAGGTTGTTGCCTTCATCCTCGAAATCGCAATTGAGGTAAATTTCGCGGTTTGCACCATTGGGAACCATCCCCTTGCGCGACATTTCGCCAAACATACGCATATAAGTGTTACTCAACTGATTCCAAGGGCCTTTGTGTATCTCCGACAAACAATTGATTTCGGGCAATTGGGTGAATTTGAATATTCCGGGTTCGCCTTTAATTTCTTTTACCGGAAGGCATATGTCGAGCTTAAAACGGGTGTTGGGATTGCCATCAACACCATGGTAGCTCCAAATTTGCGGACCGGTTATTTCGAGCCCAAGCTCTTTGGCTTTTGCTTCAATGTCCATACTTACCTGTCCGCAATCGTCGGCAATAGTTTTCAAGGTGGAGGTTAACGAATACATTAATACGTTGGTTTTTTCTACTTTTTTTCTTTCCATGGCAAAAATTTGTTGTGATGTTAATAAAACGGTTAATACAAAAATTGATAATGTAATTTGTTTCATGGCTATTTTTTTTAATTACACCACAAAGGAAAGTACACCGAATGACAACAGTATGTCAGCAGTGTTGTTGAACTGTTAAAGATCTTACAAAATTAAGATAACAAACTGAATATGAGTGGCCAATATTCAAGCAATTCGAAAGTACTATTAACTACCAAATCGGCACCGGCTTTTTTTAATACATCGAGATTGATAGGGCCTGTATTTACTGCAATGGTAAAAAGGCCGGCAGCTTTAGCCGACTCAACACCCAAGGGAGCATTCTCGATTACTATGGCTTCAGCTGTTCCGTAGCCCGACTTTTCGATGGCTTTTAAATAGGGCTCGGGGTGAGGTTTGCCATGGGTAACATCGTGGGCGGTGATCATTTTTTCGCGTTTAAAGCTTCCATTGTAAGCAGCTTCGAGCCGATTGTACAAGGCTGCCTGTGCTGAGCCTGTTACCACCCAACAGTCGATATTTTGTTTGCCGATTTGCTCAACCAACATGGGCATGTGCTCCATAATTTCCGATTGCGGCATCGACTGCATAATTTCGTGCTTGCGTACCTTTATTGTTTCGGCTTCAGCATCCGAAAGCTTTGTTTGCTTGTACTTGGCAAACATTTTATCGATGGTATAATACGCGGTACTGCCCTCGTTCATAAAAGGTTCGTATTCAGGCAATTCGAGTCCGTGCTCGGCAAAAGCCTGAATCCACGATTTGGCATGGTAAGGCATCGAATCGAAAAGTACCCCGTCCATATCGAAGAAAATGGACTTAAGATGTAAAACTGTGCCAATTTTGTTGTTGAAATTTTGTATTGCTGCTGAGATTGTTGCTGTTAAATCGATGCTGTTGCCCATTGTTGTTCATTTTTCTTGAGAGCGCAAAACTAGCTATTTTTAAATTCTGTCCTTCCCAAAAAACCATTTTCTGAAGTAATATTTTAACGGGTTGGAATACTTCAGTTTTTTCCAAGGTCGGCTGCTATGGGGC
>JAFGAF010000576.1 GCA_016933815.1 Prolixibacteraceae bacterium | reverse complement strand
TGCTTGCAATTAGTTTTTAGAAATGTGTCCACATTAAATAATTGGTGTTTATTTTCTATTTTTGTTGACACTTTGATATTGAACGGGAAGATTTTAATCGAATTGTAAAATTTTTTTATTATGGAAATGGGATTACCAAAAGCGCAGGGGCTATATTGTCCCTCGAATGAGCATGATAACTGCGGGATCGGTTTTGTAGCTCACATTAAAGGGCAAAAATCTCACGATATTATTCGTCGTGGGCTCGAAGTGCTCGAACGAATGGATCACCGTGGGGCTACCGGTGCCGATGCTAAAACAGGCGATGGAGCTGGTATTCAAATTCAGTTGCCTCACGATTTTTTCGTTAAGATTGGCGTTGATGTGCCCGAACCGGGGCAGTATGGTACAGGGCTATTGTTTCTTCCAAAGAATAAGAAGGAAGCCGATTTGTGCCTTTCTACTTTTAAGCGTTTTTGCCTCGACGAGGATCTCGATCTTTTTCATGTTCGTGAAGTACCTGTCGATTCAAAAGCTCCGGGCGAAATTGCACTGCGGACCGAACCTCGTATCGTTCAGGTGTTTGTTAAGTCGATTATTAAACGCGAACAGGAAGCCCTTGAGCGAAAATTGTACGTTGTGCGCAAATTGAGCGAAAACGAAATACGTAATTCGAAACTGAAGCAAAAACAAGCTTTTTATTTTCCGAGCCTTTCGTCGAAAGTGATGATTTACAAAGGGATGTTGACGCCCGGGCAAGTGTCGGAGTATTTTAGCGATTTGCAGGACAGTTCCTTAAAAAGCGCCATTGCTTTGGTGCACTCCCGTTTTAGTACTAACACCTTTCCAACATGGGATTTGGCACAACCTTTCAGAATGATTGCCCATAACGGTGAGATTAATACCGTGCGCGGTAACCGTTTATGGATGCATGCCCGCGAATCGTTGTTGCGTTCCGAAGTGCTTGGCGACGACCTCAAAAAGGTTTTGCCAATTATCGAACCCGGTAAAAGCGACTCAGCTTCGTTCGATAATGTACTCGAATTTTTGCACATGGCAGGGCGTTCAATCCCACACGCGCTTTGTATGATGATTCCCGAATCGTTCAACGATAAAAACCCAATCCCCGACAGCTTAAAAGCTTTTTACGAATACCATTCAACCATTATGGAACCATGGGACGGTCCGGCTTCTATTGTTTTCTCCGATGGACGGTACATTGGTGGTACGCTCGACCGTAACGGTTTGCGTCCATCGCGTTATGTGCTTACCAAAGACGATCTCATTGTGATGGGTTCAGAAGTTGGCGTACAGGATTTTGCTCCCGAGGATATTATTGAAAAGGGACGTTTGCGTCCGGGTAAAATTTTGTTGGTAGATACCAAGCTGGGCATTATTATTCCCGATCAGGAAGTGAAAAATGAATTGACACAGCGTAACCCTTATCAAAATTGGATAAAGGAAAACCGTTTGTTACTCGAAGATATTGAGGTACAACAACGCGTTCGTTCAAGTATGGGCGAAGATTATCAGGCTTACCTCAAAGAGTTTGGTTATTCGAAAGAAGATGTTAATATGATTATTAAAGGGATGGCACTCAACGGTGTTGAGCCAACCTCGTCGATGGGTAACGATACCCCATTGGCCGCTTTTTCGGAAAAGCCACAACGTTTCTTTAGCTACTTCAAGCAGCTTTTTGCACAGGTTACCAACCCGCCAATCGACCCCATTCGCGAAGAATTGGTGATGTCGTTGACAAATTATATTGGCTCGGTAAATAAAAATATTTTGGAAGAAAACCCCGAACATGCCAAAATGATTAAATTCCGTCACCCAATTATCACCAATACCGATTTGGGTAAAATTAAGGATATTAAAGATGAGTATTTTACTCATGTTACCATTCCAATGGTTTTTTCGGCAAAGGATGGCGAAAAAGGTTTCCGTAAAGCACTCGATGGAATTTTAGAGCAAGCCGAAAAGGCTGTCGATGAGCAGAATAACTTTATTATTCTTTCCGACAGGTACATTACTAAAGATCAGGCAGCATTGCCAACATTGTTGGTTACAGCTGCTGTACACCATCACCTTATACAGGTGAAAAAGCGTATGCAGGTTGGTATTATTGTTGAAACTGCCGAAGCGCGCGAAGTAATGCACTTTGCACTTTTGTTTGGTTATGGTGCCAGTGTTGTTAACCCTTATTTGGCTTTTGCAGCTATCGACGATTTGGTTAACAATGGCGAAATAACAATCGAATATGGCGATGCCCGTAAAAATTATATAAAAGCTATTGAAAAAGGCTTGTTGAAAATTTTCTCAAAAATGGGTATTTCAACTTTGCGCAGTTATCATGGTGCGCAAATATTCGAAGCCCTTGGTGTACACCCCGATCTGATCAGCAAATATTTCAGGGGCACTCCTTCAAAAATTGGTGGTGTAGGTTTAAAAGAATTGGCCAAAGAAGCACTGATGTTTCACGAGCAGGCTTTTGCGCAAACCAACCAAAAATTCATGCTCAAAAGCCAAGGTACTTATCATTATCGTCGCGATGGCGAGCGCCATGCATGGAACCCCGAAACCATCGGACTGTTGCAATGGAGCACCCGCACCAACGATTACGCAAAGTTTAAAGAATTTTCTAACCGTATCAATACCGAAACGCAATCGCATTTCATAAGGGGTTTTTTAAGGATTAAGCCTGCTGCAAAACCTGTCGATATTTCAGAGGTTGAATCGGTCGAGAACATCATGAAACGCTTTGTAACCGGTGCCATGTCGTATGGTTCAATCAGCAAAGAGGCGCACGAGGCCCTTGCAATTGCCATGAATACTATTGGTGGCCGAAGCAATACCGGCGAAGGCGGTGAAGATCCATTGCGTTTCGGAACTTTGCGAAATAGTAAAATAAAGCAGATAGCCTCGGGGCGTTTTGGGGTAACCAACAATTACCTTATAAATGCCGAAGAGTTACAGATTAAAATAAGCCAAGGGGCCAAGCCGGGCGAAGGTGGACAGTTGCCAGGGTTTAAGGTGAATAAAATTATTGCCAAAACTCGTAATTCAACACCGGGTATTACGTTAATTTCACCTCCGCCTCACCACGATATTTATTCGATTGAGGATTTGGCTCAGTTGATTTACGACCTGAAAACGGTTAATCCAACTGCAAAAGTTTCGGTGAAATTGGTTTCCGAAGACGGAGTAGGAACAGTAGCTGCCGGTGTAGCCAAAGCATTTTCCGATATCATCATTATTGCCGGCCACGATGGAGGTACAGGTGCTTCGCCTGCCAGCTCAATCAAGCATGCGGGTTCGCCTGCCGAGTTGGGCTTGTCCGAAACCCAGCAAACACTTGTAATGAACGACCTTCGCCGAAGGGTTAAACTTCAGGTTGACGGTCAGCTTAAAACAGGCCTCGATGTAGTAAAAATGGCATGTTTGGGTGCCGAAGAGTTTGGCTTTAGCACTGGCCCGCTTATTGTTTTGGGTTGTGTAATGATGCGTAAATGCCACTTAAACACTTGCCCAATGGGTATTGCTACCCAAAACGAAGAGCTGAGAAAACGTTTTATCGGTAAGTCTGATTTTGTGGTTAACTTTTTCAGGTTTATTGCAGAGGAAGTTCGCGAGTACTTGGCAGCCATGGGCTTTACTAAGCTCGACGATATTGTTGGCCGCCCCGATTTGCTCGAAGCCGACCCCGATGTGCAGAACTGGAAATCGGAAAAAATCGATTTTGATAAAATTTTGTACAAACCAAAAGAAGCTTCAATTTTTGCCATACGTAATACTCATCCGAATACTTTGTATCTCGAAGATCACCTCGATAAAGTGCTTATTAGCGAAGCCAATCCGGCCATTAAAAGTGCACAAAAGGTATGGATCGAAAAGAATATCAATAATATCAACCGTACAGTTGGAGCCATGTTGTCGGGCGAAATTTCGAAACGTTACGGTGAAGAGGGGCTTCCGGCCGATACCATTAACTGTATTTTCCACGGATCGGCAGGTCAAAGCTTTGGCGCTTTCCTAACAAAAGGTGTCTCGTTCCGCTTACAGGGCGATGCAAACGACTACCTTGGGAAAGGACTTTCGGGTGGCACAATAACTGTTGTTCCGCGCTCAAAATCAACATTCGATCCTTCGCAAAATATTATTGTAGGCAACACAACACTTTATGGTGCAACAAGTGGTAAGGTGTTTATTAAAGGTGTTGTTGGCGAGCGATTTGCGGTGCGTAACTCAGGTGCTTGTACAGTTGTTGAAGGTGCAGGCGATCACTGTTGCGAATACATGACCGGCGGACGCGTGGTGGTGCTTGGTAAAACAGGCCGAAACTTTGCCGCGGGTATGAGTGGCGGTATAGCCTATGTTCTAAACGTAACCGGAAATTTCGATTATTATTGCAATAAAGGTTTGGTTGAGTTATCGAAAATTGAAGACAAAACCGACATTATTGAATTGCAGGATATGATTGGCGAGCATTTGATGCAAACCCGAAGTAATTTGGCTGCTAAAATATTGACTAACTGGGATGAATATCTTCCAAAATTTGTTAAGGTTATTCCGTTTGAATACAAAAAAATTCTGGAAGAAGAGAAACTGCGCAAGATTGAAATGGAATTGCAGAAATCAATCGACGACCGCAGGCACGAATAAACCAAAAGTGTTGTTTGTGCTATTGAATTTGTTTTTTTGGATTTTGTTTTTTGTAAAAATATAAAGTTATGGGAAAACCAACAGGTTTTATGGAGATAAGCCGCAAAGAGAGTGGCTACCGTCCGGTTCACGAGCGCATAGGCGATTTTGGTGAAGTGGAACAAACATTGAACGACGACGATCGTAAAGCGCAAGCATCGCGCTGCATGGATTGTGGCGTGCCTTTCTGCCACTGGGGATGCCCCGTTGGCAGTAAAATACCCGAATGGCAAGATGCCATTTATCACGGAAAATATAAAGAAGCTTTCGATATTCTTACTTCAACAAACACTTTTCCTGAGTTTACCGGAAGGGTTTGTCCGGCTCCATGCGAAAAATCGTGTGTGTTAAATATTCACAACGAGCCTGTTACCATTCGTGAGAACGAAGCATCGGTAATCGAAAAAGCTTTTCAGATGGGCTTTGTTGAACCTCGCATACCCGAAATCCGCAGCGGTAAAAAAGTGGCCGTAATTGGTTCGGGGCCAGCAGGCTTATCGGCTGCCGATATGCTCAACCAGTTGGGGCATACCGTTACGGTTTACGAAGCCGACGATGCCATTGGTGGATTATTGCGCTATGGAATACCCGATTTCAAACTTAACAAAGGCATTATTGACCGTAGGCAGAAAATTATGGAGGCCGAAGGCATTGCTTTTGTGGTGAACACCAAGGTAGGCGTTGATATTCAAAAAGAAGAACTGCTTAAGAAATACGATGCTGTTTGCTTGGCCATAGGTGCTATGAAACCGCGCGATTTGGAAGTTGAAGGTCGCAACATGGAGGGTATTTATTTTGCAATGGAATACCTTAAGCAGCAAAATAAAAAAATTAGGGGCATTAAAATTGCCGAGAACCAGCGCATTTTGGCAACAGGTAAAGATGTGTTGGTTATTGGAGGTGGCGACACCGGATCGGATTGTGTGGGTACAGCAATAAGGCAAAAGGCCAATAGCGTTACACAAATCGAAATTATGCCAAAACCACCAAAACAACGTATCGAGAACAATCCTTGGCCTTATTGGCCCAATACGCTCCGTACTTCAAGTTCGCACCTCGAGGGTTGTGAACGTCGATGGGCGCTGGCCACTAAACGCATTATCAGCAAAAATGGCAAGGTAACAGGTGCCGAGGTGGTAAGTGTTGAGTGGGTAAAAGGTGCCGACGGGCGTATGAGCATGAACGAGGTGCCCGGATCGAACCATGTGATTAAAGCCGAGCTTATTTTACTTTCGATGGGCTTTGTTTCGCCAGAGCACGAAGGATTGTTGAACGATCTTAAATTGGAATACGATCCGCGCGGAAACGTAAAAACCGATGTGCAAACTTCGCAATCGAGTATCGAAAAAGTATTTGCCTGTGGCGATTCACAACGTGGTGCAAGCCTTGTTGTACATGCCATTGCCAGTGGCCGACAAACAGCTCAAAATATCGATAATTATTTGATGAACAAATAGTTTTAGCTTCCATTTAGGGTGTCGTCCCGGCCTTTTGAGCAAGAGCTCAATAAGGTTGGGACGTTGCTTTTTATGCCCTTTTTTTCAAAAAATATAAAGTTTTTGCAACCCTCATGGTTAATCATTGTCATTTGAGTTTATAGGATTTTGAAAATCAACAACCATGAAACATGTCCAACTTTTATTCGTAATCATCCTGTTTGCCGTTTTTAATACAAGCGCAGCATCGCGTGTCGATAAAAGGGTCCTTTCTCCTTTTGAATACATTTCGTTAAGGATAAGCGCCGATATGCAAGTTGAACAGGGCGAAAAGCATTATATCGAAGTGAGTGCCAGCCAAACAACCATCGATAAAATAATTATCGAAGTGATTAATCATAAGCTGATTATTCGCTTTAGTTGGGAAGATATGCTGTTTAGGAACTTCAATCCCGGGCCTGTTCATATTAAAGTAGTTTCGCCGCGTATCGAAGAGCTCAGCTTGCAAGGTTCGGGCAATATTTTTTCCGACTCCGATATTGAAACACCGCACATGGAATTGAATGTTGCAGGTAGTGGCGATATTCAGTTGGCCAACCTGAATTGTGAATTGCTCGAGGTAAATATTTCGGGCAGTGGCGATGTTGTTCTTTCAAACAAAAAGCAAACCCGCGAAACCAAAGTAAACATTGCCGGTTCGGGCGATTTAAAAGCCTATCAGTTTAAAACCGAAGCTGCTTTTATACGAATTGCCGGCTCGGGCAATTGCGATCTTTATGTTACCGATTATCTCAATGCCCGCATTTTGGGTTCGGGAAGTTTGGCTTACAAAGGCGAACCTCAAATCGATTCAAATATTTCGGGGTCGGGAAGCATTTACCACAAGTAACACAAACAAAAAATAGTATAATAATGAAAACACAAATCAGATTTATTGCAATAGCCATTTTTGCTTTATTTGGAATGCAATCGTGCTTGTATTATGCACACAACGACATGTTCATGATTAGCGGTTCGGGGCCAATTGTTACCGAAACTTATGATGTGGAAGCATTTACGGGTGTTGTATCGAAAACAGTAATCGATATTGACATTGTTAAAGGCGAAGAACAAGAAGTAATGGTTGAGGGACATCAAAATATGATGGACTACATCGAAGTTTATGTGTCGGGCAACCGGCTTTATGTTGATTTGAAACCGGGCAGTTACAATAATTTTAAGTTGAAAGTTTTTCTTACCATGCCCGATCTCGAATCGCTTGAGTTGGAAAGTACCGGCGATGTTACCGTTGGCGATTTCAACAGGCTCGAAAACCTCGATATTGATGTACGCAGTACCGGCGATGTTGTTTCAACTGGCTGGCTGTTAATTGCCGATGAGCTCGATATTGATATTGAATCGACAGGGAAAGTTGATTTATTGGTTGATGTTGACCAAATTAGAGTGAACATCGATGGAACGGGAAATGTTACCCTCGAAGGAACTTGCAGCAGCCAGATTATTGAAATGGGCAGTACAGGTCATTACTTTGCCTATGGTATGGAAAGCGATTATTGCGAAGTGAATGTAAACGGAGTGGGCGACGCAAAAGTTAATGTGAACGAAACACTCGATGTTTACATCAGCAGTGTTGGAAATGTTTTTTATAAAGGCAACCCAAGTGTCGATGTTTTTGATAATGGAGTGGGCGATTTAATTGCAGTGAGCAATTAAGCTTTTACCGTATAATTTTTACAAGGCCACTGCTGCCGAGCTGAATGATGCTCGAGGGGTGGTGGCTTTGTTTTTCGTTTTGCCTGTAGCTTACTGTGAAGTCAACAGCTTGTTTAATCTCGTCGGGTATTTGTGCAAAATTTTGGGGGCTTGCTTGTCCGCTCATATTGGCCGACGATAAAACCAAGGGCTTGCGAAAGCGTTGAATGAGTTGTTGAGTGAAGGGTTCGGCGGTAATGCGTATGCCAACAGAGCTGTTGTTGCCCAAAAGATTAAGTGCCAGGTTTTTTGCTTTTTCGAAAACAATGGTAGTGGGTTTTACGGCCAACTCCATAATGTCAAAAGCCACGTCGGGCAAATCGTCGATGTACGATGAAACGCGGTTGATGTTTTCGAGCAATACCAACATTGCTTGTTGTTTGTTGCGTTTTTTTATTTCGATAATTCGTTGAACAGCTGTGCTGTTGGTGGCGTCGCATCCAAGAGCCCAAACGGTATCGGCGGGGTACAAAATTACCCCGCCTTTCCGCAGTATTTCAAGTGCATTGTTTATATCGTCTTTAAAATCGATCATTATTCGAACGAGGCTACACCTTTAAAATCAACAGTTGCAAAATAGTCGTTAATGGTTTCGGCCCTTCGTATTTGAACCACCTCGCCATTTTCGCGCAACAAAAGCTCGGCCGAACGTAATTTACCGTTGTAGTTGAAACCCATTGAGTGACCATGAGCGCCTGCATCGTGGATAACCACCAAATCGCCGACATCAATTTTGGGCAACAAACGGTTAATGGCAAATTTATCGTTGTTTTCGCACAGCGAACCGGTAACGTCGTAAATGCTATTGTGTGGTTGTTCTTCTTTGCCTAAAACAGTAACATGATGGTAAGCACCATACATGGCCGGGCGCATCAGGTTGTGCATGCTGGCATCGAGGCCAACGTATTTTTTATAAGTTTCTTTTAAATGCAAAACTTTGGCAACTAAAAAGCCAAATGGGCCTGTAATTGCACGCCCCGATTCGAAAAATATTTTTAAAGGTGCCAAGCCGTTGCCTACAATATGATTTTGGTAGCTGGCTTTAATTCCGTCGCTAACTCTTTTTAAATCAACTGGGTTGTGTTCGCTTTTGTAAGGTATTCCAATGCCGCCGCCCAGGTTGGCAAACTCGAATTTAATGCCAAGTTCTTTGTGCAAGTCAACAATGGTGTCGAAAATAATTTCGGCTGTTTCGACAAAATAATCGGCATCGAGCTCGTTTGAGGCAACCATTGTATGTATGCCAAAACGCGTAACGCCCTTGTCCATCAGTTTTTTGTAGCCTTCGAACAATTGTTCGCGTGTAAAGCCGTATTTCGAATCTTCGGGGTTGCCAATTATTGTATTTCCGCCTTTAAGTGCACCGGGGTTGTACCTGAAACAAACCAATTCAGGTATGCCAACATTTTTCTCAATATAATCGATGTGCGAAATATCGTCGAGGTTAATAATTGCACCCAGTTCGATGGCTTTTTTGTACTCTTCGGCAGGTGTATCGTTCGAAGTAAACATGATTTCTTCGCCCCTGAGTCCAACTTTTTCGGCTAAAACCAATTCGGCTAGCGAGCTGCAATCGATACCAAAATCTTGTTTGTGCAAAAGTTTCATCAAATAGGGGTTTGGAGCAGCTTTTATGGCGTAGTATTCTTTGAAGCCTTCGTTCCACGAAAAGCTTTCGATAAAATGACGTGCATAAGCCAACATGCCCTTTTCATCGTAAATATGAAAAGGTGTTGGGTACTTTGCTGTTATTTCTTCAATTTTTTCTTTGCTGAATGGTAATTTTTTGCTTCGCATATATTTTTCGAAATGATTCATGAAATGCAAAGATAGGACTTTATTGGAACTATTTAGAATTGTTCTTATGAAAGCTTACAAATGTAAAGCAGGCATTAAGAATCAATTGCATCCAATTGTCATAAGGCTGAAAATTCATATCTTTGCGAACCTTAAACAGCTCGAAAAAATCAAATAAAACAGAATATTATGGCATTAATCAACGAGAATTACCAGAAACTGCAAGCCGGTTATCTTTTTCCTGAAATAGGGCGACGTGTTCGTGAATATACAACAGCCAATCCCGATAAAAAAGTGATCAGGATGGGTATTGGTGACGTAACACGCCCTTTGTCGCCGGCTATTGTGAAAGCTTTTCACGAAGGTGTTGACGAAATGGCCAATGCTGCAACTTTCAGAGGTTATGGCCCCGAGCAAGGTTATGAGTTTTTGCGCGAAGCCATTGCTAAAAACGATTATCAACAATATGGTGTGGCGATTAAAGCCGACGATATTTTCATTTCAGATGGTTCGAAATGCGATACCGGTAACATTCAGGAGATTTTTGGTAACGACAATGTAATTGCTGTTGGCGATCCTGTTTATCCGGTGTATGTCGATACTACTGTAATGAGTGGTAAAACCGGTAAATTAAGCGAAAAAGGTTATTACGACGGTATTGTGTACATGCCTTGCACCGAGGCAAACGGCTTTGTACCCGAACTGCCCTCGCAAAAAGTCGATTTAATTTTTCTTTGCTATCCAAACAACCCAACCGGAACTGTTGCTACAAAAGATGAACTCAAAAAATGGGTTGATTATGCTTTGGCAAACAAGTGCATCATTTTGTACGATGCGGCATACCAGGCTTTCATTTCCGACAATGATATTCCTCGTTCGATTTACGAAATTGACGGTGCCGACAAATGTGCCATCGAATTTCGTAGTTTTTCGAAAACTGCCGGATTTACCGGTACCCGTTGTGCTTTTACAGTAATCCCCGATGGGGTTGTAGCTTACAACAAAGCTGGCGAGGCATTCCCTGTTAAACCTTTGTGGAACCGCAGGCATTCAACAAAGTTCAATGGAGTTTCGTATCCTGTGCAAAAAGCTGCAGCTGCAATTTATACTGCTGAAGGAAAAAAAGAAACTGCCGAAATTATTGCTTATTACATGGAAAATGCCCGCATTATGCGCAATAGCCTCGAAGCGTCAGGTTATAAGGTTTTTGGTGGTGTTAACGCTCCATATGTTTGGGTGAAAACGAAAAACAATATGAGCTCGTGGGACTTTTTCGATAAGGTACTTGGCGAAGCTAATGTAGTGGGTACTCCCGGATCCGGATTCGGTCCTTCGGGCGAAGGCTATTTCCGTTTTTCGGCCTTTGCCGATCGCGAAAACGTTATCGAAGCAATGGAGCGGATAAAGAATCTTGAATAGAAATTATGAGATTAAAGACAAAAGATAACAGACATAAGATTTTAGTCAAAAATTCGGAGCCTTAGAATAAAGGCTGTAGGCAGTACGAAAATAAAAAAGTCATTGGAGATCAACTTCAATGACTTTTTTTATTTTGTTGAATGAATGTTTTATTTACATACTTTTTCAAATATGAGGCTTTTCCAGCGTCCGCGGGCAAATGCATATTCTCCGTTGTATTCAACAATTTCTTCGTTCGATATGTTGTTGAAAGCAATGCCAATCACGTCGCCTTGGTTAAGGTTGAATTTTCCAAATGAATAAACTTTTTCGGTAAAATCAACTTCGGTTTTGTCGTTAACAATTTGGGCAACCTGGGTGTCGTTAATCATTAATTTATAAGTCGATTCGCCGTCAACTTCGAGCAATGTGGTTATTTTGATTTCATATTCACCTTTTTTCTTTTCAAAGGTATAAGCTGCCAAGGCATATTGATTTTCGTACATTTCGGAGTTTACTGCAAGGGCATCAATACCTCGGTGAATATAAAATGGAACATAGCCTTCTTTTTCAACAGCTGTAAATTGGTCAATCGCCGAAACGTTAAACGGTGTACAATCTTCTTTCGAATTGCAAGCATTGAAAGCAATTGAAAATAGTATTGCCAGTAGCGGTATTAAAAAAGTAAATTTCTCTTTTCTCATTTTCCCCTTTTTAAAAATTATTAATAGTTAGCTTGCAAAAATATTGAAATTGAAGCAAATGCACAAGTCAGAAATGCATTTCGTGGCATGCTTTATTTTAATTGCAAATATTTTTTGCTTCGTTGAGTAGTTCGTTGAGTTTCCGATTGTTTAGTTGCAAGCGGTCGAGCACTTTTGGATCATCGACAATTTGCCTGCATATTACCACTCCATTGTCCATTAATTGTTGTTTTTGTGCTTTAGTAATGCTGTTTAGCACGGTTATGGGATAAATTTTTTCACGATCGATAATTTCTTTGAGTCCTTTTCCCACTGGATAATCCCAAGCCAGAAGCCACAAGTTATAGCTTTTTGCATAGTCGATTGCATCGGTAGTAAAGCGAGTGTTGGTGGCAATGCAACCTTGAAATGTAAATCCATCGAACTCGGGCATTGTTTGGCGTTTGCGAACAATGTCGTTCACGCGTGAGTGGATGTACAGCGGTACTTTAACGCTAACAATTCGGCCTGCACTTTGTCCGTATTTGCATTCTACCAATACTTGTAGTTTATTTTTTGTTGCAATTACGTCAACCTCGTGGGTTACACTGTAACCATCAACCACTATGCCTGTTTGGGTGCTGTACCCATCGAGTTGCATAACCTTGCTGATTAAGTGTTCGAAGGGGTAGCCTGTTGGCCCCATTTCGAGGATGGCTTTTTTTAATCCATAGCGCGAGGCTGTGGCATATTTATTCGATCGTAAAAGCGAAAAGGCTCGGTCGTAAATTTTTTTTGTTGTAACGCCATTTGTTAACCACGAGTGTACGTCGCTAACAATGTGATCTATAACATCGAAATCGGCACCGGCACGCTCAAGCGAAGCAATTAGTTTTTTTGTTGAAAAAGGCTGGCTTTCGCCCGATGCCTTGCGCACCAATATATTTGAATGTTTATCATTCTGAGAATTATTGCTCATCGAACTTTTTTATTTTTTTAATTATTGTATCAATTGCATCGAAGATATAAAATTCAATGATTTATGTGTGATTTATTGTAAGAAAATTTATTTGTGGTTAAAAATGAAGCGATAATTTTGAGATATATCGTATAAGTTTTAGTTCTGTTACGGATTGAGGGAATCTTTCTATTTGTGGCAAACCGCAGTTTGAGCGGGTTCATGCGATGAATTTTAGTTTACTGTTTGGTTTTAAATTTACATGTTGATATGATTAGCTATTTAATCGAAATTTCTAATCGTTTGCCTAATCCAGTCTCAATTATTTTTCTCAAAGTTGCTAATTCTAAATCTGAACGGTCATTTTCTATTCGTGATATATATGTTCTTGATGTACCACTTTTTAAAGCTAAATCTTGTTGTGTTAATCCCTTTTTTAATCTGGCTTCTCTAACCATTTGTCCAAGTCGAAGAGATATTTCAGACTTTTCTGGGTGGCTGAATTTCAACAATACATCTGCGCCAATCTCATATGGTACTTTCATCTTTTCACCATTTCTCATTGTAATGTATTGCTCTACATTATTCCATGATAAAGTATTGTCAACCAGCTCAATTTTTGTAAACTCATTGGAATTGAAAAGGATATTGGCTGGAGAATTTTTATCTACATTCAGTTGTTTAAGCACTTTTCTGAAATCAATAATTCTTGATTCTCCGTTGTTAAAAACAACTGATATTGATAATTCTCGAATCCAGTTAATTTTTAATATTCTTGGTATTTTTATGTTTTGTCTCATTTCAACTCAGGATTTAATTCGTAAAAAACTTCTAAAGCCCAATCTGCATTTCCAGCTAACCAATCAAAAACTTGTTTTAGT
>JAFGAF010000575.1 GCA_016933815.1 Prolixibacteraceae bacterium | reverse complement strand
GGCTGCTCAATTTTTTGGGCAGTCTTTTTTTAATTCCCTACCCCCCAAATTCACCATCATACGGAACGAACCTCAAATCGTGCTAATCGGAATTTTACATTATTAACTAAGCGCTTACTCAAAACAAAAAAATCCGGGAAGCATCGTTTCGCTCCCCGGATTTTTTTATCTGATTAAGTTCAATGCTTATACTACACCTTGAGCAATCATTGCATCGGCTACTTTTAAGAAACCACCAATGTTTGCACCTTTTACGTAATTGATGTAACCGTCTTCTTCGGTACCGTATTTTACGCAAGTAGCATGAATACTGGTCATGATTTGCTGTAAGCGGGCATCAACTTCTTCGCGTGTCCAAGGCAAACGCATCGAGTTTTGGGTCATTTCCAAACCCGAGGTAGCAACACCACCGGCATTGGCAGCTTTACCAGGTCCGTAAAGTATTTTCGAGTCGATGTAAACTTCAATTGCTTCGGGGGTTGAAGGCATGTTTGCACCCTCTGATACCACGAAACAGCCGTTTTTAATCAATGCTTCAGCATCTTCTTTGTTGATTTCGTTTTGGGTAGCCGATGGGAAAGCCACATCGCATTTTACGCCCCAAGGAGTTTTGCCTTCAACAAATTTGCAGTTGAATTTTTCGGCATATTCCGAAATACGGCCCCTGCGGATGTTTTTCAATTCCATAACCCAAGCCAATTTTTCGGCGTCGATGCCTTCGGGATCGTAAACATAACCCGATGAGTCGGAAAGTGTAACCACTTTAGCACCAAACTCGTTGGCTTTCTCAACAGTGTACTGAGCAACGTTGCCCGAGCCCGATACCACACAAATTTTACCTTTCAAGCTATCGTTGCGGGTTTTGAGCATTTCTTGTGCGAAATAAACCGAACCGTAACCAGTAGCTTCGGGGCGAATAAGGCTTCCGCCCCACTCGATTCCTTTACCTGTTAATACGCCGGTAAATTCGTTCCTTATTTTTTTGTACATGCCGTACATGTAACCAACTTCGCGACCACCAACGCCTATATCGCCGGCAGGAACATCGGTATTGGCGCCAATGTGTTTGCTCAACTCAGTCATGAAAGCCTGGCAAAAACGCATTACTTCGTTGTCCGATTTTCCTTTGGGATCGAAATCGGAACCACCTTTACCACCGCCCATAGGCAAAGTTGTAAGGCTATTTTTGAATACTTGTTCGAAAGCAAGGAATTTCAAAATACCCAAGTTTACAGTTGGGTGAAAACGGATACCGCCTTTGTAAGGTCCAATGGCGCTGTTCATTTGAATACGGAAACCACGGTTTACCTGAATTTCGCCTTTGTCATCGACCCATGGAACACGGAACATGATTACACGTTCGGGTTCGGCAATGCGCTCTAAAACTTTGGCATGTTTGTACTTAGGGTTAGCTTCGATGAAAGGCATCAACGATTCAACAACCTCTTGTACTGCTTGGTGATACTCTGATTCGCCCGGGTTCCTGGCAATTACTTTTGCCATAAACTCGTTTACTTTTACATCTAAAATGTCTGTCATAACTCCTTATGTTTATTAGTTTATGTGTTACTGTTTAACGGGTTAAAAATAACACACTTTCATAAGGTCACACAAAAAGACATTTCAATTACGTGTTTTACGGATGTTGACCGATGCAAAACCGAAGTTGCATGAACAAATTGTTATTAAATATCGATAATGTTGTTCTTTATGCCAAACTTCACCAAATCGACAGTGCTTTTGAGGTTCAGTTTCTGCATAATGTGATTTTTATGCGATTCAACTGTACGCACACTGATAAAAAGTTTTTCGGCAATCTCCTGATTCGAATAACTGTTCCCCCACAATTTAAGTATTTCGATTTGACGTGCGCTCAAACTCGATAATTCGGCATTCTTTTCCTCTTCGTCGTCTTTTAGATTGCTGATGTAACGGTTTAATAAGAGTTGGGTAATCGATTTACTGAAATAATCGTGCCCGTTACGCAAGGTATAAATGGCCTCAACCAGGTCGGTAAATTCCGACTCGCGCGACAGAAATCCCTTGGCGCCCGATTTAATTGCCTTCATGATCATTTCCTCGCTGCTCACTAACGACACAATAAGGATTCGTGTTTTAGGAAAAGCAATGTTCAATTGTACTATTAAATTGAGGTTCTTGGCCGACAAATCGTGCATGGTAAGCAACAATACATTTACCGGTTGTATTTTCATTTTGGTTTTAAGCACCGACCGATCGGAACAAAGCATAACCACCTCAAAATCTTCAACTTCGTTAATCAGTTTCGATGATGCTTCAAGCGATAATTTGTGTTCGTCGTAAAGTCCTATGTTAATCATTGTTCAAATCCTTAATTATTGCCGATGTGTGGCTAATACCGTCCATAAAAATAGTAAAAGGTTTATCAAATCGCACATGTTTGAAGTGTGCAGTTTGCCTTACCACATGCTGCCCTTCAATTAAATCCCATCGGATAAAATCGTACGCCGAGCGGTGTTGTACCGAGAAATAGCCAATATTCATTGAAGTAACATTGTGGAAGAAGTGAGAGCCCAATGAAGAATCGAGCGGATAATTATCGAGGCTGATTTCAACAATTACTTTTGCATTTGATATTTGCGACCAAACCACCGGAATTCCGATAAACTTATCGCGGGTGCCCCAGCGCCCCGGGCCAATGAGCACATAATAACGGTCTTCGTCAACCATCAGGTTATTGAGGTATTCAATTTCGTTAACCATTTCGATTGTTTGCAACTTGTTAAAGTTTTCGATATCGACAAAAATAAAATCGGTCAGGTAATCGATTTGACCATTGCCGAGGCTCGATTTTGTATAAAGCAGCATATTGCCTTTATCGAGCGATTCGATGTTAATATTTTGCAACAATAAATTGCCAATTAGAGGTTTAATTTGTAAAAGATAAAACGAAGGCAAACCGTTTTTGGCCTTATCGAGGTTTACTGCCCATTCAATTTCAACGGGCGAGCCAAATGCTTCCTTAACGGTATTTAGCATGGCCGAAATGGTTTGCGCCAAGGGTATATGATTGTATTGCAAAATGTTGGCAAAATTTATCACCCGAGGGCCATAAGTACTAAGCCCGGCTTCAATTCTATCGTTTACCGGATCGTACACCGAAGCACAATGTGTAAGCACGCCATCCTTTTCGGCTTCCGAAATATCGAGCAATTTCAACGATGCATGTTCGCCATCTTCAAGAATATCGAAATTGTTGTTGCTGCAATCGAGGGCAAAAAACTTCACCTGCGAACTGTTAAGCATATCTTTCACACTTAACATTTGAATGTTTGGATAAACGGGTGAAAAGCGATAAGATTTCCAACCATCGACAACGTACGAACCCAGGCCAACGGCGGCAACTGCAAAGCCCTCTTCGGGTTTCATGTGTGCAACGGGATAATAATTGTACGACTGTGCTACACCACTTATGTGCGGATAAAAATAATCGTCGTGCCGACTGCCAACAAGTTCTTGCAGTACAACGGCCATTTTTTCGTCTTCAATTTTATGATGAATGGCTTTGAAATAAGTACGTGCTTTATCGGAATAAACCGAAGCAAAAACAAGCTTTATGGCCAACGCAACATTCTCGAGCACTGCCCGTTTGTTCATTTCGTCGTTTGGAATAATGTAGGTATCGAAAACTCCGGCAAAAGGCTGTGTTAATGAATCCTCCGACGAGCTCGACGAGCGAACTGCAAAAGGCTTATCGAGCTGAATCACAAAATCTTTCAGTTTAATTTCGAGCTGATGCGACAAAGTGCCGGCTGCAAAATGACGCCTTAATTCCTGATACGAAACTTTTGGGTCGATAATTTTAGTTAACAGCTTGTTACGCTGAATAAAATCCTGAAATTCGTCGGTACCGATTATAATTGTTATCGGGCTTACAATATTGATGTATTTCGAAATCTCCGAAAAATCGAGGTTATTGATCAGTGTATTAATAAAAGCAAGGCCGCGACCTTTGCCACCAAGTGAGCCGCTGGAAAACATCACTATATTCTTCTCGTCGAGTGTCGATGTTTCTTCAAAGCGAAGTATTTTCCCCTTTTTCTTTTCTTCTTTGTAATCTTGTAAAGTTTTAATAAAGAAATTTCGCGATTCGCTAATCGATGAGAACTCCTTGATATTGATTGGGTTCAAAGTTTTAGCCAACTGAATTTCGCCCCTAGCCATCAACCACAGCGAAAACTGATTTTCGGATGCATGAAAATGGAACGATTCGTCGGGGATTTGGCGCAACAAGGTTTCAAACTCGCGCAAGTTACGTGCCACGCCAACCTTATTACCTTGCCGATCTCTGAAAGTAAAATTTCCAAAGCCCAAAAAGCTTACCAGGTATTTTCGAATATCGTTCAGTAAGGTTTCGGAGTTCTTATTCAAAAAACTAACGTTCAATGCATCAGATATGCGCCGGTTGCTATCGTCGGTCGATTGGAGTATTACAGGCAAATCGATTATGTGCGATTGTGCGTATTTGATAAATTTCACACCGGCACGTTTGTCGGTTTTCCCTGCACGTTCGAATTCAACATCCGAAATAACGCAAAGCATAAAATCTTTGTATTTATTGAAAATTGCTACTGCCTCGTCGTAATTACGGGCCAGCAAAATTTTTGGGCGCGAACGCATTTTGGCAATCTTGTCGAGTTCGTTTTTCTCAACCTCGGGCAAGAGCTTCTGAACTTGCTCAAAAACAATCGAATACAAAATTTGCAAGTATTTTGAATAATAAATTGGCGAATCTTCGATAAGCAAAATAACGCGCACCAAACCAATTTTGGTATCGTTCGAAACATTCACCCTGTCTTCGATCGATTTTACAATGGCAAACAAGATCAACGAATCGCCATTCCAAACAAATATTTTATCGATCGATTTATGGGTTAAGGCCAGATCTTCGAAATATTTTACATCGCTCCTTTTATTGAGCAGCAGGTAAATGGGCAAAAGCTCATCGCGTTCTTTAATTTGCTCGCTGAGTTTAATTGGCGCTTTTGTATCGAGCCCCACCATTAGTATCACCAAATCGAAGTGAGTGGTTTCGAGCAGTTCGAGTGCCTCTTCGGCCGACGAAACGCCCGTTATACGTGGCAATGAGAAAAGACTGTACTGATAAATTTCTCCCATGAACTTCTCAAAAAACGAGTCTTCACTTTCGAGCACAAAAGCATCGTAAAGGGTGGCCACAAAAAGGATGTGCTTCACCTTGTACTTCATCATATCGAGGTAAACATACTTGTCGATGGTTTGCTGATTGAAGTACAACTGCAGCGGTTTTTTATTACTAATAAGCGACTTACGGAACTCTTCGGCACGGTGGCCTTTGTTGGGCGTAAGAATGGTTCGGTAATAAATTACCCTTCCTTTGTAATTGTTTAAATAGCCGCTTATCAACTTGGCAATGTTAACAAGCAGGTTGTATTCTTCGGGCAAAAATGCTTCATTTTTCCTGTCGGCAAAATCCTTCAGGTAGAAAACCTCTACGGTACCACGCTTATTATCGATGGTAACAAAGTTTTCGCGTTGTACCCAAACAGTTTCTTTGAAATTTTCGCTCATGTAAATTTTGCCTTCAAACTTTATGCGGGCCACAGCATAACGCGGATATTGCCACGATTTTGGCAGAATATTACAAATGTCCTGTAAAGTTTCATCAACCGATTTGCCTTCTTCAATAATTTTCGATGTTCGGTTAATGGCTTTTAACTCTTTTACCCGTTCGCTGTTTTCGTGCTGCAGTTTGTTGAAAACATCTTTGGTTGCCGAACCTGCAATAAGGTTTGTAATGTTAATGAGCAAGTTGCGCTCTTCCTTCAAAAATGGTCCTTCGTCGGCCTCGGGGAACTGTCGCAAATAAAAAATTTCGATGATTCCCTTTTTAAGCTTGGTTGTTTCGAATTCTTGGGCAATGCGCCAAGGAGTTTCTACAAAATTTTCGCTTTGAAAAATCCACTTATTGTATTTTATGCGGGCAACCGTATCGTTGCTGAACTGCCAAGCTTCGGGCAAAATGGTGCAAATATCCTTCAACGCTTCTTCGATTGAATGGCTGCGCTGTAAAATCTGCGAAGTTGTGTTCAAACCTTTAAGTTCTTTCAGCCGCTCGGTATTTCGCACCAACAAATCCTGCAATTCGCGTTTCGAAGCCGTACCCGAAATAAGTGCCGCTAAATTGTTGATCATGTTGCGCTCTTCGGCCAAAAAAGGCCCCTCGTATTCATCCTGAAATGCTTTCAGGTAAAATATTTCGATACTTCCCCCTTTGTTTCCGGGTGTGTCAAAACTTTGTTTCAACACCCATTCACTTTCCTTAAAACGCTTACTTACAAAAGATTTTCCCTCGTAAACAATACGTGCTACCGTATATTTGGGGTACTGCATGGTATTGGGCAGGTTGTTGCAAATATCTTGCAACGAATCGGACAGCGAAGTACTGCTGTTAAGCAAATGGGCTGTTTGGTTAATGCCCCTCAATTCTTTTTCGCGTTCGATGTTGTATGCATAAAGCTTTTCGAGCCTGTTGGCCGAAACAAAGCCTACAATTACAGGCAACAAAATATCGAGCGATTGCTCAATTTGCTGCAATAATTGCTGATTATTTGCTTTTTCGTAAACATACACTTCGATGCGCCCGGCTTTTTTGTCGGCAGTAGTGAACTCGCGCATCACAAAACAAGCAGTTTCGATAATTGGTTTGCAGCTGTACTCAAGGTTTTCGAATACAATGCGCACTGCTATACCCTGAGAAAACATATTGGCATATGCTTTACAAAAAGCAGGCAAAGCTTTGCTTAATTTATTGCTGTTGTTTAATGTTTTAAGAAGTTGCGCATAGTCGATCGGTTGAAACTGAACCGAGTTACTACCGGTTTTAATATTATTTGAGTCGGCATTACCACCTTTTTGCTGCATAAATATTGAATTTCAGTTCCGAAAAAACAGCTTCGAGCTGCAAAAATCACACAATTAACAAAAATACTAAAAAAGCAGCTGTAGAAAAGAAAACACGAATAAAAGTTCTTGCATAAAATCGGATAAATACAAAGCATCCAAACAACAAAACATCATTACATTAATAAATTTCAAAAAACCTTTACCTTTGCATCCCTTTTTCAAATTTAATCGAAATGACCAACACAGGAATATTCAAAGCATATTTACCATTTTATCAACGTTTATTAAAATTGGCTTTTCCTTTGGTATTGACCCAGGCAGGACAAACCATTGTTCAGTTGGTCGATAACGCCATGGTTGGGCGCGTTGGCACAACCGAATTGGCTGCTGCTGCTTTTGCCAACAGTGTTTTTGTAATAGTGATGGTATTTGGCATTGGTATATTTTTGGGTATTACCCCACTTATTGGTCACGCATCGGGGGCAAACGACGATCACAAAGTTGCGGGCATGATCAAAAACGGCCTCATTCTTTCGATGATCATGATAGTGTTATTAACAGCAATAACCTATGCCATATCGTATTTAATGCCCTTTATGAAACAACCCACCGAAGTTTGGCAAATGGCTATACCTTACTATAAGATGCTTACATGGTCGCTTATTCCATTTCTGCTTTTCATGTTTTTGAAACAGGTAGGCGAAGGGCTTAACAATACCTCGCTGGCAATGATTGCAACCATTACATCGAATGTGATTAACGTTGTGCTCAACTACTTACTCATTTTCGGAAAAATGGGTTTTCCCGAGCTGGGCTTAAACGGAGCAGGCATAGCAACCCTCATTAGCCGCATTTCGATGCCCGTATTTATTTATGTTGGCTTTAGATATAAAAAGAATATATTCCATTTCTTTAGGCAGGTTCCGAGTGAGCGATTTAACATGAAGGTTATGAAGCAGTTGTTAGCCATTGGCTTTCCCATTGCGGCACAAATGCTAGTAGAAGTTTCGACCTTTGCTTTTGGTGCAATAATGATGGGCTGGATGGGCGATGTAGCATTGGCCTCGCACCAAGTGGCCATGGGGCTTGCCGGCTTCACTTTTATGATTGCCAACGGGGTAGCAATGGCTGCCACCATACGTACAAGTTTTCAGCTGGGTAAAAAAGACTTTATGAGCATGGAAAAAGTAGCATTTTCGGCCATACATCTGGTTTTGGGCTACATGATTTTTTGCGCCTTGTTGTTCTTCATTTTCAGGTTTCAACTGCCCAAAATGTTCAGCCCCGATACGGCTGTAATTGCACAAGCAGCATCGTTATTGATTATTGCAGGAATTTTTCAGGTTTTCGACGGGCTGCAAATTGTTGGTCTTGGCATTTTACGCGGCTTTGCCGATGTTAAAGCACCCATGTTTATTGCCACCATTTCGTACCTTATTATTGGCATTCCGGTAAGTTACCTGCTTGCTTTCACCTTTAAAATTGGCCCCGAAGGCATTTGGATTGGTTTTGCAACCGGACTGGCATCGGCAGCCCTCATGCTATTCATTCGTATAAAAATGAAAATAAAAGAGGTAGAAGCAAAAGGCTAATCGAGCTTAAGTACTGCAAGGAATGCTTTTTGCGGCACCTCAACGTTTCCGACCTGTTTCATTCGCTTTTTACCGGCTTTCTGTTTTTCCAACAATTTACGCTTACGGGTAATATCGCCGCCATAACATTTTGCAGTTACATCTTTCCGAACAGCCTTAACGGTTTCGCGGGCAATAATTTTTGCTCCAACAGCTGCTTGAATGGCAACATCGAATTGCTGACGCGGAATCAGTTCCTTCAGTTTTTCGCACATGCG
>JAFGAF010000084.1 GCA_016933815.1 Prolixibacteraceae bacterium | reverse complement strand
GAGAACCTGTTATCGAAAACCAACACAAAAAATACAGCTGGGCTTGTAATGTATGCCATAAAAAACGGGGTGGTTGAAGTGTAGATATTAATTGAAAACATTTAAATCATTTAATTCCTTAAAAATTCCTAAACCAAGATAAGGTTTCATATCAAATTTTCTTTTCTCTCCATTTTCAAAAACAAGAAACAGAAAAAAATTATCTTGTGGCATTACTTTTTTAACTGCATAATACATAGCTAATTACTTTAAAGGGGCAATTTGAAAAGGCTTCTCGCCATTCTGGCATAAATTCCAATTTGCCAATAACTCATCACGATGTATTTCAATCCATGCTTGAACAAGACGCAATTGTCTTGAAGGCATTGTTCCCTCAACATTTCCGCAATCCAGAAAATGTATTATTGCCGTATAATCCTGATAATTTGTAATTCATTTCAAAATAAATCACATTTTTTTGTAATCCAATACAACATATATACATATTTTATATAATAGAATACATATTATTTGATTCAATAAATTTTAATATCACAAAAAAAATTCGCAATAAGTATAAATACGTACGGTTCGTTTACGTTTTTTAGCGGTTTACCACAAAAAAATATCGATTTAGATTTGCCTAAAATTTAAATCGATGATAAAAATGAAACACCTGCTTTACAACTGTTTAATTACACTGCTTCTGTTCAGCTCGTGCAGCAGTCAGAAAAAGAAAGAAAATACCATTAACATTTCGGGCGCTTTTGCGCTTTATCCGCTGGTTATTACATGGGCCGAAGCCTACCAGAAAGAGCATCCCGAAGTACGTTTTAACATTTCGGCAGGCGGTGCCGGCAAAGGCATGGCCGATGTGCTTTCGGGGGCTGTTGAATTGGGCATGTTTTCGCGCGAAATTACACCCGAAGAAATCAAACAAGGCGTTTGGTGGGCCGGAGTTACAATCGACGCAGTATTGCCAACCATAAACGCCGAAAATCCTTATATCGAAGAAATTAAAAAACGAGGGTTGACCCGCGATGAACTGATTTCGATTTACATTAAAGGCAATGCCATAAGCTGGGATGTGCTACTGAATAAACCCGAGCAACACCCAATAAACCTGTATTCACGCTCCGATGCCTGTGGAGCAGCCGGAACTTGGGCACATTACCTAAACGGAAAGCAAGAAGACCTGCAAGGTGTAGGTATTTTTGGCGATCCGGGATTGGCCGATGCGGTTATTAACGACAAACTTGGTATGGGCTTCAACAACACCATTTTCATTTACGATATTAAAACCGGTATTAAAAGGCCTGGTATCGAAGTTTGCCCCATCGACTTAAACAACAATGGCCAAATAGATGACGAAGAAGCTATTTACAACACTTTCGAATCGATTTTAAGCGCCATAGCCAACGGTGTTTACCCATCGCCACCTGCACGCGAACTGTTTCTTATCTCGAAAGGAAAACCACAAAAAAAGGCTGTTGGCGACTTTATAAAATGGACCTTAACAAGCGGTCAGCAATATGTTGAAGAAGCAGGTTATGTGAAACTAAACAGCAATGTTATCGAAAATTATTTGAACAAATTGAACAACGAATAATGCTTTTACAAAGAAAAATAGCCGATAAAACGAGCAGTATATGGATGATTTCATCCTTATCGTTTATACTGGTGCTGCCCGTAATTATAGGCTTTGCTTTGTATTATAAATCGGCTCCGTTAATTGGCAGCAATGCTTTGGGTGAATTGCTTACCAGTGCCGAGTGGAAGCCATTATCGGGGCAATTTGGCTTTTGGCCGTTTATTTCAAGTTCGTTGTACGTTACTTTTTTATCGTTTGTTTTTTCGGCCCCGGTATGCCTTTTGGCAGCAATTTACCTCACCCAGTTTGCATCGAAAAAACTCATTGACTTTATGCACCCTGTAATTGACATACTGGCCAGCTTGCCTTCGGTTATTTACGGTGTGTGGGGAGTAATTATTGTGGTTCCGTTTATAGGCAACCATTTGGCACCGTTCTTTGGGGTGAGCACCACCGGCTACTCAATACTTGCCGGTGGTATTGTGTTGTCAATCATGTGCATTCCTTACATGCTCAACATGTTGATCGATATTTTTAACACCATCCCTACGGGTTTAAAAGAAGCATCGTTATCGTTGGGAGCTTCAATATGGGAATCGGT
>JAFGAF010000574.1 GCA_016933815.1 Prolixibacteraceae bacterium | reverse complement strand
GCCGTTAAAACAAAAGGAGCCAACAATATCAATATAAATCCAACTGTCAATAATTTATTCATAAGATAATGTATTTGTTTTCAATTTACTAATATTACATTGCTAATTAAATACTTGCGATGCGAAATCGTGTAGCGATTTTCTCCAAACCTGCCATTCGTGGTCGCCCGGAAAAGAATTAAATTTCACATCCAATCCCTTTTCTTTCATTACAGCTACGGCATTTTTTGTATGTTCTATTCTCATATCGCCTTCGCCACATGAGATGTAAAACAAATCGAGCTTTTTGTTGAAATCAGAAGAGTTGCTAAGCAATCCGGGAATTTCTTTTTCGGCATCGAAAGTGCTTCCCGAGGCGTTTCGGATACCGCCAAAAATACCCGAACTGAAAATACCTACCGATGCAAAAACATCGGGATTTTCGAGACCGGCGTAAAACGACTGTCCTCCGCCCATTGATAATCCACAAATAGCACGATGCTTAGCATCGGCAATTGTCCGGTAATTCTCATCGATAAAGGGCACAATATTTTGGATCATTTCATTTTTGAACCCGGTCATACCTTGGCTGCTGTAACCGCCAATACCTGAGCGAACGTTGCCGTTGGCAATTACCACAATCATGGGTTTCGCTTTTCCCCCGGCTATGAGATTGTCGATAATAAGGTCGGTTTTACCCTGAGTTACCCAACCGGTTTCATCTTCGCCTCCACCGTGTTGAAGATATACCACCGGATACTTCGTATTTAGGTTTTTATCGTAACCGGGTGGTGTATAAACGTAAAGCCTCCGCCATGTTTCGGTAACTTTTGAATAATAATATTTTGAGGATATTGAACCATGAGGCACATCTTTAAGCGAGTAAAAATCAACTCCTTTTTCAGGAATATCAATCCCGCTGGTCATTTTGCCTGTTCCAAAAAACGATTGACTTGCAGGGTCGGCCACAGGCACATCATCGATTAGCAAAAAATAATAGTGAAAACCCGGTTCAACAGGTTCGGTGCGAACAGTCCAAACACCATTCGCACCTTTCACCATGTCGTACTTTTTTCCCAAATCGATTTGAATTTTTTGTGCATTGGGCGCATT
>JAFGAF010000573.1 GCA_016933815.1 Prolixibacteraceae bacterium | reverse complement strand
TTCTATTTGTGAAATACCAAAACTATTGTTTTTTTTCAGGCTGAACAATGATTAAGGCTCTTTTTTATCGAACGAGGCTTGAACAAAACATGTAAACAACTGGTTTTATGTAAGCAATAAAATCGACAAACACTTAAACCTATCAACAATGAAAGCTATAGTTACTTTACTAACAGGAAGCATTTTTGCAATTATTTTAATTGCAAGTACAATGAACAACGGCGGTTCGCCAGGCAAAAAAGCGGGTTCACCGCTCGATGGTGCATCGTGTTTGCAATGCCACAGTGGCAGCAGTACACAAGTTGATTGGATAACAACAAACATACCCGAAAGCGGCTGGGTGCCCGGTCAAACCTACTTAATCACCTTAAACGCATCGCATGGTAGTGCAGCAAAAATTGGTTTTGAACTTACAGCCGAAAATAGTTCCGAAAAAACAGGATCGTTCAAAATTACCGATGCCGACAGAACCCGTTTGTCGTTTTCAGACAAAAGTGTTACCCACAAACCAGCAGGCACTGCACCTGTTGATGGCTCACTTAATTGGGAAATGGAATGGACAGCTCCCGAAGTTGACAAAGGCGATATTACCTTTTATGCAGCCATCAACGCAGCAAATGGAAACGGAAGCACCAGCGGCGACACAATATTTACTTCGAGCCTGACACTTGTTCAAGACGCAACCACTACAGGCATCCCGAATAACGAAAACCAAGCATTCAAAATTTTTCCCAATCCGACCAATCAATTTATCAATGTTCAGTTAAGCGAAAAAGCCGATGAGGTATCCCTTTTCAGCTTGAATGGACAACATATTAAATCATTCAATCACGAAAATAACACCATAAACAAATTCGATGTTAGCGATGTACCCTCAGGCTTATACCTTGTAAAAGCACAAAGCCGCGAAAAACAATGGGTACAAAAAGTCTCAATCGAATAATTCCCTTTAGTTATTGATTCATGAATAAACTTGCAATTTGGGCAAACATCTGTTATCATAAACAAAAAAAGATCAATGTTCGGTTCTTAAAATATTCAACATGAGATTAATATTAGTATTACTTGCATTAATTGGTTTTTTAAGCTGCACCAGTCACAACGAAGAAGAATATTTCAGCAACAACAACTGCAGTACCGAAAATATTTCTTTTTCGGAAACGGTATTCCCGCTTATCGAAAACAGCTGCTTATCGTGCCACAACAGTAATAATTCATCGGGCGGCATAAATTTATCGAACTTCGAAAGCATTAAAAGTTCGGCACAATCAGGGCAATTATTGGGTTCAATAAAACATACCGCGGGTTATTCACCCATGCCACAATTTGGCGAAAAATTGTCAGATTGCACCATAGCCCAAGTTGAAGCATGGATTGAACAAGGAATGAAAAACAACTAATTATGAGCAAACTACTACTAATTGCAATTGTTTTTTTGAGCATTCAGGTTCAAGCTCAAAAATATTTCACCAGAACAGGGCTGGTTCGTTTTTTTTCGGAAGCCCCGCTTGAAAACATCGAAGCCACCAATAATCAGGCATCGTGCATTGTTGATGCCGAAACTGGTGAATTGGTATCGAAAATACTGCTAAAAGCTTTCGAATTTGAAAAAGCACTGATGCAAGAGCATTTTAACGAAAACTATGTTGAAAGCGACAAATACCCACAGGCTGTTTTAAAAGCAAAAGTTGAAAACATTGAAGAACTCAACCTGAGTACCCAACTTGAACAAAAAGTAATTCTGATCGGAGAGTTAAGCATTAAAGATGTTACCCGCCAAGTAAAAATCGAAGGCAAAGTGAAAAATACGAATGGCGTTCTTAACGCTTCGGCATTTTTTATTATTCGCCCCGAAGAATACAACATCGCCATTCCGCGAGCGGTGCGAAACAATATTGCACAGGAAATTGAGGTAAGTGTAACTTTCAATTTAGAGGCATTCAAACGCTAAAACTATTTGCAGATGAGAATTTTAACAATAATCATTAGCTTCGTGTTTGTATTAAATACGAATGGTCAGAACATTGAAGATTTGCTCGACATGGCCATTGCCGACCAAGCTAATACCGAAATAGTGAACACCACTTTCAAATCGGTTCAACTAATTAACGCCCACACAACAAAAATGCCGGCACAAAAGGAACTTATCTTTTTAATTTCGCACCGTTTTGGCTACCTCACTTCGGGTTTCCCCGATTTATACGGGCTCGACAATGCCACTGCCCGTTTTGGTTTTGAATATGGTATAAACGAAAAAATTGCACTTGGATTCGGACGCAGCACCTACAAAAGCAACTACGATATATTTGGAAAATTTGCATTGCTGCAACAAAAAACCGGTACAAATGCATTTCCTTTTACACTAACGCTAATTGGGGTAAGCAACATCAGTTCGGCACGCTGGCCTTCAGATAATCGCGAATACCTTTTTGCTCACCGAATTAGCTATACCGCCCAACTATTGCTCTCGCGCAAATTTAACGAAGCCTTTTCGTTTCAGCTTATGCCAACATTTATTCATTATAACCTGGTGAAAACTGCAAATCAGGCAAACAGCAGTGTAGCCTTAGGCGCAGGAGGCAGGGTTAAGCTAAGCAATCGAATTGCACTTACTGCCGAATACCATTATTCGTTCAGCAATTCGGTTATCAATCAACCACTATCAATTGGCGTTGACATAGAAACCGGCGGGCACGTTTTTCAGCTATTTTTCACAAACACCTCGGCTATTTACGATAATGCAATCATAACCGAAACCACCGACTCGTGGCTCGATGGAAACATTCGTTTCGGGTTTAACATTTCGCGCACTTTTTAAAAAACAAAAGAGCCACCCGT
>JAFGAF010000572.1 GCA_016933815.1 Prolixibacteraceae bacterium | reverse complement strand
TAAAATTTGGTGCAAAAGTAGCAAATATTTTACAACTAATTCAAAACATAATTATTCAACAATCAACTTAGTGGTTTGATGAAGAGCACCTTGTAAAAGCACGACAACATACATTCCTTGTTGCAGGCTACTCTCAACAACAAAAACGTTTTTGCGTTGATCAACAACATCTATTTCATGCTTTGAAACCAATTGACCAATTGCGTTGTAAATATTCACTTTTGCGTTTTGCTTGTTCAAGTTATTATACGCAATAACAATTTGATTATCGGATGTTTGGTATGCAATAATGCTTTGTTCATCAATCAAATCATTAAAGCCAACACTTGTAAAATTGCTTTCAAAAGCTCCTAAATCAGGAGCTTTACCCACGTAATCGTATCCCAAATCAATGCCGGCATCAATAAGATCGCTTCCTTCGGCAAGATGCATAAAAGCAATATCGGGAAGCGAACCGTCGGGCTTACGAGCACCTGAGATGCCGGTTGTATCGATGCTGATGAAATCATTCTCATCTATTTCGAATTGAGAGTCCCAACTATTATTTTCCTGAACAACAAAGCTTGCCAGGTTTTTACTTCCATTGAACAAGACACAATTTTTAACTTCGGCCTTTTTTCCGGCTGCAATTGCTTTAGGTATGCTAAAATCATAGCCTTCGTTACCAAAACCGGTACAATTATAAAAAAACATATCGCCCATGTTGTTGTTCTGATCAAAGCCTTTCGATTTGTTAAAAAAGGCAAGGCAATTAATTAGCGTGAAGTTGTGTTTAAGATTTTTATCATCGCTTCCTCCTACCTTAAAACCATTACCGTTTGCTTTGGCCCCTCCATCGGAACCATCCTTAAAATAGCCGTTGCTCCATGTCCAGCAGTTCTCTAAAACAGTTGTAACATCATCGTTTCCACGCATATATCCATCCCAGCCATCGTCAACATTATTCCAAGCACGGCAACCATAAAAATAGTTGTTTGTACCCACATCGAGTTTAGCCGCAAAACCATCAGCATCGCCAAAGTCGGTAGGATCGGCATTATAATACGAGTCGCAATTGATTATTTTGTTATTGTTTGCACCATTGCCCAACTGTAATCCGGTATCTTTATTATCGTGAAAACTACAAAATTCAATGGTGTTATTTGCACCCGAAATAATCATAGCATTATCGCCGGCATTTACCATTTCGAAACCTTTAATTTTCCAGTAACTGCCCGATAATGAAATTCCTCTTTTACCAAACGCAGTACCCGAGAAATCGAGAACTGGGTGCTCATCGTTATATGCAAGCATGAAAATGGTGTCGGTTTGAGTTCCACTTTTCGAAATTGAAATAGTAACAGCATGATTATAAACTCCACCCATCACCAAAATGCTGTCACCTGCCGATACTTTCGAGACAGCTGCAACAATTGAACTAAAAGGATTATCGACTGAAGTACCGTTATTACTGTCGACGCCATTTGGCGAAACATAATAAGTTGCTGAATACGAGCAATTAGCAATAAGCATTATTGCCACAAAAAAGAATAACCTGTTCATGAAGAAAAAATTTGTCTGATTCTAACCAGCAGCAAGTATAGGATTTTTTTTCGGACAAATCAATTCATTAAACCTAATTCTCATTCACACGAAAATATGAAATGGTATCGCGAAGCACTTCTGCTTGTCCTGCAAGTTCTTCAGCACTTGCTGCCATTTCTTCCGACGCAGCAGCACTTTGCTGAGTTACCTGATTAAAATTTTGTATGGTAATATTCACTTGTGAAATGCCCATTGCTTGTTCGTGGCTCGACGACAAAATCTCACTGACCATGTCGGCCGATGAGGCAATCTGGGGCAACAACTCACTCAACTGTCTCTGCACCTTATGATTAAG
>JAFGAF010000571.1 GCA_016933815.1 Prolixibacteraceae bacterium | reverse complement strand
TCAATGGCAATTATGTACGACAAGTAATCGAGCCCCTGCCCTCCCAATTCTTTGGGCATGGTGATTCCAAACAAACCGGCTTTACCCATCTTTTTTGCCAGTTCAACCGAGAATTCTTCTTTTCGGTCGAGTTCAATGGCCACAGGTTTTATCTCACTTTCGGCAAATTGACGCACTTTCATGCGGTATTCAACATACTTTTTGTCTAATAATTCATCCATAACTACAAATTCTCTATGTACAACAATGGCATTTTATCGGTAACCTGATTACCTGTTTCAACATTAATTTTTTTAATTCGTCCGCTGAATGGTGCAAGCACCTTGTTTTCCGACTTCATCGATTCGATGATCATTAACACATCACCCTTATAAATGGTTTGATCTTTTTTAACTGCTATATGAACAACACGTCCAAATAAATTCGAAAACACTGTTGATTCATCGTTTGAATTTTCATCTGAACTTTCAATATCGAACTCGGCAGGATAAGCTTCCAATACACTTTTATTCTTCAAAACATATACATATGTTTCTGAAAACAAGTATAATACTGCACTATTTAAGATGAAAAACGATACACTGCTTTTTTGACCATTGTATTCGACATTCAAAAAACCCTCATTAATTTGTTCGGCATGAATTACAACAGAATATAAAATTTTATTCATTTGAAAATGCAATTCGTTGCCAACGAGCCTGAAATAAACATTCAGGTTTTTGTCGCCAAACGCTATTTCAGCTGAAGGAAATTGTCGCCAGAAGCCGGTTTTCTCCCAAATAGAACCTTTTTCTTTTCCCGATCGGAACCAAAGAAACAAGGCTGCTGCCAAAAGCGTTTCGATTGGAGTTTCGTTTTGTTTTTGAAGTACCAACTCGTTTAATTGCTGAGCATTGGTGTGACAGAATTGGGTGTTAATTTGGTTGTTGATGTAATTTTCCGATAAGAATATAGTCTTCAAATATTGTTGATTTGTTACCGGCCCTGCAATGATGGTTTCATTTAAAGCCTTCAACATTTTCTTGCGGGCAAACTCACGATTTTCGGCCCAAACAATCAGCTTGCAAATCAATGGATCATACTGACTTGCTGTATTTTGCATGTCGACTGCCGATTCAACACGAATGGTCTTTTCTTTTGGAAAAGAATAATACATTATTGGCTGCCCCGATGGCAAAAAACCATTTTGGGGATCCTCGGAATACAACCTGGCTTCAACAGCAAAACCTTTAACTTGAACAAGGTTCTGTGTAAACGAAAGTGGCTTGCCCTGAGCAATGCAAATTTGCTCTTTAACAATATCGACACCGGTAATCGCCTCGGTAACTGGGTGTTCAACTTGTATGCGGGGATTCATTTCCAAAAAGAAGTAATTATTATTGGCATCGACCAAAAACTCAACTGTACCTGCATTTTCGTATTTCACCTCCTTACAAATTGCTAATGCCGCATTGTGTAGTTCATGTCTTACTTTATTTGGAATGGACAATGCCGGTGCTTCTTCAATTATTTTCTGATGATTGCGCTGAATGGTACAATCGCGCTCAAACAAATGCACCACATTTCCGAAGGCATCGCCCAAAACCTGCACTTCAATGTGGCGCGCATTTTCAATATAATTTTCGATATAAATTTCGTTGCTACCAAAGTAATTTAATGCCGACCGGGCAGCCTGAGCAGCCTTTTCGGCTAATTGTGATGCGTTGTAAACCACCTGCATACCTTTGCCACCACCACCGTTCGATGCCTTTATCAATAAAGGATAATCAAGCTTATGGGTTATGCGATCGACTTCAGCCGGATTTATCAAAAAACTTTCGAGCACATACACCCCAGCCTTTTTAGCAAAAGCTTTGGCTGTAACTTTATTGCCCATTTGCTTCAACACCTCAACCGATGGACCAATAAAGATAAGTCCTGCGCGCTGGCATGCATCGGCAAAATTGGGGTTTTCGCTCAAAAAGCCATATCCGGGGTGAACAGCGTCAGCTCCGTTATCGACCGCTATTTTAATAATCTTTTCGATATTAAGGTAGGTGTCGTTTAGATCTCCACTGCCCAAGGAGTAAGCTTCGTCGGCCTGCAAAACATGAGGTGCGTTTTTTTCTTCATCTGAAAAAAAAGCCAGAGTTTGAATTTGCATATCGCGAGCAGCCCGAATAATACGAAGGGCAATTTCGCCTCGGTTGGCAATGGCAATTTTGTTAAACTTTCTGATCATATTTGATTCTTTACCAATTGGGTTTTCGTTTTTCGAGAAATGCAGTAAAGCCTTCGCGTGCTTCGTCGCTGACCCTAACTTCGGCCAAAATTTTTGGTATTTGTTCAATAATATGAGGAGCTTTCACCCGATCGCATAAATTATCGATCAGGCGTTTTGAACCTTCAACGGCCATTGGTCCACCGTTTAATATTGCTTCGATAGTTGTTTTCAAATATTTATCGAGCGCATCCATTGTTTCGAAGCTTTTATTGAGCAAGCCAATTTTTGCAGCTTCAAGCCCATCGAATTTTCGGGCAGTAAAAACCAGCTCTTTATAAATATGAACAGGTAAACGCTGCAACATGTACGGGCTTATGGTTGCTGCTACAATCCCCAAACGGGTTTCGCTCAACGAAAACCGGGTATCGTTCAGGCCATAAACCAAATCGCAGGCAGCCACCAAGCCGTTGCCGCCACCAAAAACATTGCCGTGCGTAACAGCTATGGTTACTTTTGATGATTGTTTGATTACCGCAAAGAACTCGCTCAAAAGCTGAGCTTCCGCCAGGTTTTCTTTTTCGGATAGTTTTGCTGACTTTTTCATCCAAGCCAAATCGGCACCGGCACAAAACGAAGGACCATTACCGCGTAAAACAATTATACGAATTGAACTGTCGTTTTCGGCACGGTTAAAATAACGTATTACCTTGCGCATAAGCGAAGGGTTAAGTGCATTGTGTAACGTGGGGCGGTTGAGAGTGATGCCCCCCACAGCCCCAACACCCCCCAACCCCCTAAGGGGGGGGCTTTGGGACACTGCAATATTGTTTCCTTCAACCTCTGAATGAGTAAAAAGCACCTCTTTTTTGTTTGTTGTATTTTCTTTCTCTATCATTTTTTCAATATATTTTGCATCATTTTAATCTAACCTTTGGATATTGGTTATTAGCTTTGCTGATCTTCGATTCAATATTGGTTATTGTATATTTAACAATATCCAATAATGAATATCCAAAGAACGTCTGACACTTATCTGGTAGTTACTCCCCCCCCCCTTTAGGGGGCGGGGGGGTCACATCCTATACACCCCCGTTTTTACCGGTTCAAAATTCTTGTTCAACGATACCGAAATGCACATTGCCAATATTTTTCGGGTATCGACAGGATCGATAATGCCATCGTCCCACAAACGCGAAGTACTGTAAAATGCCGAACTCTCATTGTAAAACTGCTCAACAAGGCTTTCACCATCGGTTTTGCTCTTAATCGATTGCAGAACACCGGCAGCTTGTTCGCCACCCATCACGCTTATTTTTGCATTGGGCCACATAAACAAAAAATTGGGGTCGAAAGCCCTGCCTGCCATGGCATAGTTACCTGCCCCG
>JAFGAF010000570.1 GCA_016933815.1 Prolixibacteraceae bacterium | reverse complement strand
GAAAAATTTGGGCTTACTACTTTCTGTAACGAGCAGTACGAATTGTTCAGCGATTTGGCACAAAACCGCTCAATTCAGTATGATAAATATTTACCCGACAATGAGCTTGTTGTCGAAACCGACCGGCAAAAGCTTGAAGCAGTAATTCAGAACCTCTTGTCGAATGCCTTTAAATTTACTCCTGCAGGTGGAAAAATTGCTTTAAAACTCGAAATACTTACCGGCGGAATATTCAAGATTACTGTTTCCGATTCGGGAAAAGGAATTGCCGACGAAGATAAGCACCAAATATTTAATCGGTTTTACAAGGGGAAAAACAATGCCGAAACCATTCAGGGTTATGGCATTGGGTTGAATTTGGCCAAAGAATATTGCACTTTAATGAATGGCACAATTCATTTTGAAAGCCGCCCGGGTAAAGGTTCCGATTTTTGGATTGAGATGCCTTTTTTGCAAACCGAGACCAACAATGGTGAAAGTGAGATTGCATTGCTTAATACCACCGGAAATACCACAACTGTAAGTGATTTGGGGCAATTTATTATTGAAAATTCTGAAAACAAACCTTTAGTACTGCTGGTCGACGATAATCCCGATATGCTCAAATATATACAATTGAGCCTTTCAGCGAAATATTCGTTTTGTATTGCATCGAAAGTGAGCGAGGCAATGCTTCTGCTCGAAAAAAATTCAGTCGATATTATTGTTACCGATATTATGATGCCCGAGGTTGACGGCCTTTCGTTTTGCTCACAAATTAAAAAGCACCACCGTTTCTCGCAAATTCCTGTAATCATGCTTACGGCTATGACCATGGCATCGGAGCAAGTAAAGGGCTTTAAAGCAGGTGCCGATGCTTACCTTACCAAACCTTTCAATGTTGAAGTGCTTGCTGCCCGTATCGACAGTTTGTTGTCGCGCAACCAAAAAACCGACGAATACATAAAACGCAGCCTCATCATCGAAAATCAGCAGGTTGATGTCGATTCGGCTGACGAAAAACTGCTAAAGGAAGCCATCGAATTTATTAACGCTCACATTAGCGATTCGGAAATAAACATTGATAAAATGTGCAAGGAAATTGGCATAAGCCATTCGAGTTTGTACCGAAAAGTAAAAGCACAAACCGGTATGAGCCTTAATGAATTAATCAGGCATGTAAAGATGAAAAAAGCTGCCCAGCTCATCAAAACCAAAAAATTCACCATTGCCGAAATTATGGATCAAACCGG
>JAFGAF010000569.1 GCA_016933815.1 Prolixibacteraceae bacterium | reverse complement strand
TCCGGTTATGCATACCAGAACTGTTATCAGTAAGCCGAAGGCAAAGGGTTTGTTCATAATGGTTTTTTAAGTGTATCGGCAAAATAAAGCAATTATTGTTGCCAATCAAATTATTCAATACTACTCAACTATTTCCTCGAAAACACCAAGGCCAATCCGGTTCCTACAAAAATAAGCCCGGTTACCCGGTTAAAAGTCTTTTTAAAACGGTATAAACTTTGAAGTTTGTTGATTCTCATCCCAAAAAAAGCATACAACATGTAACATCCAAAAGCTACCATAGCAAGGGATGTGAAAACGACCGCATAATCAAATAATGTGGCTTGTCCGAATTTTATAAACTGTGGGAACAACGCTGTGAAAAACAAAATTCCTTTGGGATTTCCAATGGCTATTAAAAAGCCGTCAACAAACAACCTGCTATTGCCTTTTGGCAATTTATTTGCCGAAAGATCATCGGGTTGAGTCGGTTTAACAGGTTCAAACATGAGTTTCAGCCCGATAAAAATAAGATACACTATCCCGGTCCATTTGATGATGTTAAACAAAAAACCCGACGCCAATAATACAGCACCCAATCCCAGCACCGACAGTAAAGCCATTAGCAGATTGCCGGCCAAATTGCCCAATCCGCTGTAGGTTGTTTTGAACATGCCATGATTCACACCATGACTGACCGCCAACAGCATGCTTGGACCGGGCGTTATTGTGGCAACAAACATAATCAGAAAGTATGCTGTAAAATTACTCAGTGTCATTTGGATATAATTTGAATATAGCTGAATCATTCATATCAGATGACCGCATAATTTAAACGCAAGGGTTGCAGTCATCCGTTTGTGGCTAAAGATATACCAAATACATGAATATGCAACCGATTATGATCCCTTAGTTCGGCTCAGGCTGTGCCCCATGGCCGTCAAGCTAAGAATGTATATTATTGATTTTCTTTCTTTTGCATATGTCAGCATCAATATCATGGCAGTTAACGCTGAACAGAGC
>JAFGAF010000568.1 GCA_016933815.1 Prolixibacteraceae bacterium | reverse complement strand
TAACCAAACCTTATTTTACCAAAGCTGATTACGTCAACATTTTCCATAAAAGCTTCTTCGCTAAATTTCCAACCAACCGAAACTGATGGGAAAATACCCCAACGGTTATTGGTACCAAAGCTGCTTGAACCATCGCGACGGATATTAAATGTCAACAAGTATTTGCTGTCGTAATCGTAGTTGATACGACCAAAATAAGCCATTGTTGCTCCAATATATCCCGAACCGGTAACGTTTTGTTGGTCGTCGGAACTGTTGGTCGATTTATCGAAATACAACATATTGGGGTCGCTGCTTGCCATATCGAGACGAATACCCCTCATGTTGTAACCCCACCATTTGTTGGCTTCGATACCGGCCATAACCGATAAATTATGTTTATTGGCTATGGTAGTATTGTAGTTAAGAATATTTTGGAAGTTGTATGAATAACTTCTGTTCATTTCGCGGGTCAATTGGTCATGCTGACGGTTATCGGTTGCAGTTGCAAAATAAATACCTTCGTATTCCCTGAAATCGCCAAAACCTAAAGTACCGGCAAAACGGCTGGTGTACGATAAACCTTTCAAAATATCGATTTTAAGACCAAAGTTACCGTTCAGATTAACATTTTTTTGTGTACGGTCCTTCATATCGAGATAAACCAAAGGGTTTTGGTTGCTAAAGAACGACTGAGACCAATGTCCGGTTTCATCGTAAGGAGGAACAACAGGATCCATCAACATTGTAAAGTAAATGGGGTTCCAGTAGTACTGGTGCCATACCCAATCTTCAACGCCTTCGTAAGTTGAGCTAAGAATATTGATTTTTTGGTCGAAAGTAATGCGATCGGTAAGTTTTTGATCGGCATTAATCCTGAAAGTAAAACGTTTGTAACCACTGGCTTCGATTATCCCCTCCTGATTGGTATAGCTTGCACTTACCAAAACTTTAGAAGTTTCGTTACCCCCCGAAACAGAAATGTCGTAGTTTTCAGAAATTCCATTATTAAATACTGCATCCTGATAATCGTACGTTTTTAATGTGTCGGGTTGTGAAGTGTACATTGTTTCCCTTTTCATCGATTGTTCATCGAGCCTGAATTTAGTTCCAAGGCTTTG
>JAFGAF010000083.1 GCA_016933815.1 Prolixibacteraceae bacterium | reverse complement strand
TGAACAGCTTGCGGCTTTTTTGTAACTGAAAGACTTTCTTTGGTAAAGGTTTTTCCGTTTGGCCACTTTTTAACCTGAACAATTTCGGGACTGAAAAACCGTATTTCGATTTGAGCTTCGTTTAGTTCAACTATTGCTCCCGAATTGGTTTTTTGCCAATTTTGTGCACTACCTAGCAAGCCAATTGCTATCAATGCCATTAAAAAAAACAAGTGCTTCATATCTGTTATCATTAAAATCAAAAAACTCAAAAATAGTTCTGTAAAAAAATCGACATGCACATACACATGCAAATTCAAATTTACGATGATAAAATTATCCCATAATCAGAATATTGATGCACGATTTTAGATAAATATTTTATAAATTCAGATATAAATGGCTACTAACCTTGCTTGTTTTTGTTGATTTTACGCAAAATGTTGAAAATGTAAAAAATTGGCTGTACCTGATAGCCCATTTTATGAAAACTACCAATTATGTAAACATCCATTGCCGGATTGTAATACATAAATGCACCAATTGAACCCGAGTTGCCCCAAATGTTGTACTTGCGGGGCATCATCATAAACCTGAAGTGCATCATTCCGTAACCATAACGAATACTTGGCCCCATTTTGGCAAAATCGCACATTTTTTCATAAGTATCTTTCGAAATTATCCTTCCCTCAACAATCGCCTTGTGAAATTTGAGCATATCCTCCGACGTGGAAACAATGCCCCCTGCGGCATAACTCATGCTTATACTTTTAGCCTTCGAAAGATTCAATCCTTTGTGATACAAGTCAACCATGGGGTAATTGCTTTTTGTTTTAGCCCGGGAATGAAACAACAGGCAGGTTTGATCCATTTCCAAAGGTTCAAAAATAAAATGATGCAAAGCCTGGTGAAATTTCATGCCTGTTACTTTTTCGATAATAAGCCCCAACAGTTCGTAATTTGAATCGGAATAGTGAAACCCTTTACCCGGTGCAAATTTTGGCCGCAATTGCTGCTTGCCCCATTCAATGGTTTTAAGCGGAGTCCAAAACGTGTCGGGCTCGGCAACCATTCGGTGCATCAAACTAATTTTTTGACGGTTTTTATCTGTGTACGGATCGGGTAAACCCGATGTATGGTTGAGTAAATGCCGAATTCTGATTTCATTTGAATAATCGATTCCTTTATAAATATGAAGCCCGTCCAAAACAGCATCATCGAGATAATCAGCAATAAAATGATCAAAATCAAGAAGTCCCTTTTCGTACAAAATTGAAATAAGCACCGAAGTTACAGTTTTGCCAATGCTTGCAAAATGATACGGCTGATCGGGGTGAACAAACACCGTAGAATCGGGATTAACAGCCATTTTCAAATGAAGGTTCATACCCGGAGAATGGATGAGCAACATGCCTGTATTGGCGTTTTTATTGCTG
>JAFGAF010000567.1 GCA_016933815.1 Prolixibacteraceae bacterium | reverse complement strand
TTGGTAAAAGGAGCTGTTGATATGGCTAAAGCAACAGCTGCAAACGTAGCATTCGATAAAAACCTTGCATGCCAGTATGCTGCTGCACGTCACATTTTGTACACCGAAGGCAATAAAATAGAAATAATGGTGAACTACCAGCCAAAGCTACATTTTATGGCCGAATGGTGGAAACAGCTTTACGGCGAGAGCGAGGGGAAAGACCGCAAAGGCATATTCCCTGCCGCTGTCGATTTCTCATCCGACTTACACTCAATGGGACAATACATTCAGGAAGGCGAACGCATATTGTTCGAAACCGTTATTTCGGTAGCCAAACCCGAACGCGAAGTGCTTATTCCTGAAGACAAAGCCAACTTGGACAAGCTCAACTTTTTAGCAGGCAAAAATGTCGATTACGTAAACAAAATGGCCGAACTGGGCACCCAAATTGCCCACGTCGATGGCGATGTTCCAAATATCCGTATCGAAATTGAACGTTTGGATGCTTACAATTTGGGCCAATTGATTTTCTTTTTCGAAAAAGCCTGCGGCATAAGCGGTTATTTGATTAATGTGAATCCATTTGACCAACCCGGTGTTGAAGCATACAAGAAAAACATGTTTGCCTTGTTGGAAAAACCCGGTTTCGAAACCGAAACAGCAATGATTAAGGGAAGGATTAAACAATAAGCTTTTCAACACGCTAAAAATACAATTGAATACTGATCCGGCATTTGCACAGCGCATTTGCCGGATTTATTTTGTACTAAAATTCACCTTTTTTGATTAGTGCCAATATTTGCTCGTGTGAAAGCGAAGCATCAAATTTATCGAATGGAACCAAAAAGTCGCAGCCGTTTTTGTATTCACTGCAACCGTAAGCTGTTCGCCCTTTAATTATTGTTCCTTTTTTGCATTTGGGACAAACTACTGTATTAACAGTTTTTGTTGCACCCATCTGTTTATCGGATTTTGTTTTAGCAGATTTGGTCCCGATTGCTATCGGGGTTGGATTTTGAATTTTGGTCTTTGGGTTTTGGTCTTTGGACTTTTCTTTTGGCGGAGCATCTTGCTCAATTTCAATGGTTTTATAATTCTCGCGCTTCACTTCGTTCACAAGTTGAGTAACCATTTCTTTCATCTCGTCCAAAAAGCTTTTTGCATCGTACTCCCCTTTTTCGATCATGCGCAACTTTTTTTCCCATAAACCGGTAAGTTCGGCCGATTTAAGCAATTCATTCTGAATGGTGTGTATGAGTGCAATTCCGGTTGGTGTTGGCACGAGGTTTTTGCGTTGGCGCGTAACGAACTTGCGTTTAAACAGCGTTTCGATAATGTTTGCACGAGTTGACGGGCGCCCAATGCCGTTATCCTTCATCAGCTCACGAAGCTCCTCGTCGTCGACTTGTTTACCGGCTGTTTCCATAGCCCTTAACAGTGTAGCCTCGGTATGCATTTTGGGCGGCTGTGTTTGTTTCTCGAGCAGATCGGGTTCGTGCTCGCCACTTTCGCCTTTAACAAATTCGGGCATTAATTGCTGCTCATCGTCACCCGGCTCAGCCTCTTCATCGCTTTCCTTTTTGGCATATAGCACGCGCCAGCCATCGTCGATTATTACTTTACCTGTTGCTTTAAATTGGTGCTTGTCAACCTTGCCCATAACGGTGGTGTTCGACACAATACAATCGGGGTAAAATGCAGCAATAAAGCGGCGGGCAATCAAGTCGTAAACCCTTTTTTCTTCAAGAATCAACCCCCCGGGTTTTACCCCCGTTGGCACAATGGCGTGGTGGTCGGTAATTTTCTTATCGTCGAAAACTTTTGTGCTTTTTTTTATTTTTGTTTGCAACAAAGGCGCCGTGAAATTGGCATAGGGCTCCATGTTTTTCAATATTCCGGCAATTTTGGGGTACATATCGGTTGGCAAAAAAGTGGTATCGACACGTGGGTAGGTTACCATTTTTTTTTCGTACAAATTTTGAATGTAACGCAGGGTATCATCGGCAGTATAGCCAAATTTTTTATTACACTCAACCTGTAAGGCCGTTAAATCGAAAAGTTTTGGCGGAGCTTCTTTGCCTTTTTTCTTTTCAAACGAAACAATTTCGAAAAGCTTATCGGCAATTTCTTCAATTACTTGTTTGGCTTCATCGGGATT
>JAFGAF010000566.1 GCA_016933815.1 Prolixibacteraceae bacterium | reverse complement strand
TTTTTGCATCGAAGCTTACATTTACGGTCGTGTTTTCACCTGGGGCAACAATTCCTGTAGTCTGGTCAAAACTTAGCCAATCTTCATTAACCCCATCATGCAAACGATAAATTTTACCATTGGAAGCATACCATAAATCGTTAGCGTAAAATGCCAATGCCGATTCATATGTAGTTATTCGTGAAAAAGAATTGACATGTATGACTTGGTTTCCCTCGAAACGCAATTGCCGTATGTATCCATTATTATAGTCAATTGCCCAAAGTTGCCCATCGTTATGTTGGGCATTCCAAGTCATGCTTCTTAAATATCCATTAAAAGTGCTTGTATAGGTTGAAACGATATTTCCGTTCAGGTCACATTTATATACAGTTGGGTTGTAGCTGTTGTAATTTGCAGCAATAAGGTGTTCACCATTGAATGCCAAACTAGGAAAATTGTTAAACGGAAGGATCATCAGTTCACCTATTAAACTGCCATCAAAATTGTATTTGTAAACAATGCCCCCTGATTTACCTATGTATAAATATTGTCCATCGGAAGCCAAGCCAAAAGCATTGGTGTGGATTGAATAGGTATTTATAAGCGAAACCGTTTTGATATCGTAAACATATAGCGTACTCCAACCAATAGTATATATTAAATTATCAGTCATAATCATCCCATAAGGATATTGTAAAAACCCATCGATGGTTTCCAATACTTCACCTGGAGTATTGCTGTTTGAATGGCTGGATGAGAGCGAATATTCTAAGTCTTGTATTCCGCTATTGCTTATGGTAAGTTGTTGTGCTGTTGAATCGCTACATGAAAATAAGCTTGTTTCGAGCTGATCAGGGGTAACTTCAATTTTAATTGATGGCACTGTGGCGTTACCTGTTAAGGTAATTGTTGTGTCGCCAGCATTACTGTAAATGGTTAGCTGCCCGTCAAAAGATCCAGCAGAACTAGGGGTAAAGCTTACTTCTACAGTTGTGTTTTTGTTACGATTAATGGTGCTTATTTGGTAAGTTGCCGCGTAGGCATTCGAATTGCTGACAATGTCGGTAATAACTAATGGTTCAAGTGCCAAATTTGAAATATTGAATGTTTTTGTTTGAGTGGCGCCTACATACAAAGTTTCAAAAATCAATTCTGTTTCCGAAAGACTGATCAATGGTTCTCCGGCTAGCGTAATGGTGCCGCAATCGTCCATGCAAGCCCAGGCTTCGCCACAACCACTACCGTCGTTTTGCCATACTTTTCGTTGGAAGGATGTTGTGATGCCTTCGTCCTGGTCAGTAATACACACATCAAACCCTATGGAAGTAAGGCTAAGCATGCTTTCTTTGGACATTACAGTACTTGTGTTGTCGGTGAAATTCTCAAAAGGAACATAATATTCAAGTAGGAAAGTGTTGTTGGTAATGTTGTAGGCGTAACTGCCACCAGTTATAGCTGTTGATGGTGGAATATTCAGATGAGGAGTATCATAACCGGTTTCAGTAATGTCTAAATACGATTCAGAATGACCGTTGCCGTTATAAGCACCAAGACCGTCATTAAGATTCTGGTTTACATCAAAAAATAGATTTACCCAATCATAAAAGTATAGGCTTCCTCCAGATTCCCATGAAGGCCAATAGTCATCGTCGGTTAC
>JAFGAF010000565.1 GCA_016933815.1 Prolixibacteraceae bacterium | reverse complement strand
ATATATCGCTTTTCGATGAATGCCGAAATATCGAATGTACGTTGCCTCACAGCTACCGAAGCCGAAGTTGTTGAAGTAATTGCCAACGAAGGATCAAAAGCTACACGCAAAAAAGTTAAAGACCTCGATTTTCCGGATAATGCAAAAATAGGAGGCATTGTAAGAGGCGAAAAAGGTTTTATTGTAACAGGCGAAACGCAAATACTAACCGGCGACAAGGTTGTAATTTTTGCACTCCCGAAAGCCATCAAAAAAATCGATAAATTTTTCAAATAAATATCGATGCTTAATTACAAAATCATATTACGCACAATTGGGTTTTTATTGATAGGTGAAAGCTTGTTCATGCTTTTCCCTTTAATAATCTCAATAATTTATAAAGGTACCGACACAAGCTCTTTTATCTATTCATCGCTCATAACTTTAGTTGCCGGAGCAACATTTTTATCTTTCACTTATAAGGCAAAAAAACAGGTAGGCAAACGCGAAGGATACATTATTGTAAGCATTGTTTGGATATTTTTCTCATTCTTCGGGAGCTTGCCCTTTGTTATAAGTCAGGCAATACCATCGTACCACGATGCCTTTTTCGAAACAATGTCCGGTTTTACAACCACCGGAGCATCAATTTTAAACAATATTGAAGAATTGCCACATGGCATTTTATTTTGGCGAAGCTTAACTCAGTGGCTGGGCGGCATGGGTATTGTAGTGCTTTCGCTGGCAATTTTACCTGCTTTTGGGATTGGAGGCATGACCCTATTCTCGGCCGAAGCTCCCGGCGTAACTACCGAAAAGATTAATCCAAAAATAAAAGATACAGCCCGAATATTGTGGAATGTTTATTTGGTGTTTACCCTTATTGAAATGTTTTTGTTGATGTTTGGCGGCATGAATTTTTTCGATGCGATTAACCATTCATTAACAACCATGGCCACAGGTGGTTACTCAACAAAACAAACAAGTATTGCTTATTGGGATTCGCCTTACATTCATTACATTATTACCTTTTTTATGATTCTTGCAGGAACCAACTTTTCGCTTTCGTATTTTGCCATTGCCGGAAAACCGGGGAAAATGTTTCGAAACGAAGAGTTTAAGTTCTATATTCTTATCATACTAACTGCCACCGCATTACTCACAACAGGCTTAATGCTCACCAGTGATTTAGGGCTCGAAAAATCATTCCGGAATGCGATATTCCAAGTAGTTTCGATTGTTACTACAACAGGTTTTGCTACCGACGACTATTTGTTGTGGGCTCCGGTGCTTACTGCCATAATTTTTCTGCTGTTTTTCATTGGTGGTTCAACCGGATCGACCGGTGGGGGCATAAAAGTAATGCGTATTGTTTTGTTGCTCAAAAACAGCTACTACGAATTGCGCAGGTTGATACATCCAAATGCAGTAATTCCGGTGCGTTACAACAAAAAATCGGTTAATCAACAAATCATAACCAATGTACTGGCATTCTTCTTCTTATATGTAGCAGTATTTGTTTTTAGCTGCCTTGTAATTATGCTTTTTGTCGACGATTTCGACACGGCAATGGGAGCAGTAGCATCTTCGCTAGGTAATATTGGACCTGGATTGGGAGCTGTTGGACCTGTCGAAAATTACGCATTTTTGCATCCTGCTGCAAAATGGTTTTTGTCGTTCTTAATGCTGCTTGGCCGTCTCGAGCTTTTTACAATTATTGTTATTTTATCGCCGGCATTCTGGAAACGTTAAAAAAAGATGACGTATATTTGAAGCAATTTAAATATATTTCATCATGCTAATCAGGCTTTACAACGAAAACCCCGACCCACGCCGCATCAATCAAATTGTTGATGTTTTGCGAAACGGGGGCATTATTATTTACCCAACCGATACCGTTTATGCAATGGGATGCGACATTACCAACCAAAAGGCAGTTGAGAAAGTTGCCCGTTTAAAAGGTATCCAAGTTGAAAAATCGCAATTTTCGTTTATCTGCTACGATTTAAGCCAGCTTTCGGATTTTACAAAACCCATACCCAACACAATTTTCAAACTGATGCGGCGTAATTTGCCCGGGCCTTTCACTTTTATTCTCGAAGCCAACAACAACGTACCCCGCTATTTTAAGGGTAAAAAGAAAACGGTGGGCATACGTGTACCCAACAACAACATTACTCGCGAAATTGTAAAAGAACTGGGCAACCCAATTTTTTCAACATCGGTACATAGCAATGACGAGATTGAAGCCTACCCTACCGACCCTGAACTGATTCACGAAGAATTTACCGATAAAGTTGACTTGGTTATTGATGGTGGCTTTGGCGACAATAACGTATCGACAATTATTGATTGTACCGGCGACGAATATGTTGTTGTTAGAGAAGGCAAAGGCGAAATTTTATTCTAGAAACAGTATTTTTTTTAAAATGAAACTAAAATTTACAATCTACTTTTATTTTATTGCTTTTTTACTGCTAACATTTTCATGTAAAAAAGTGCCAATCGAAATGCCTTTCAGTAAAGGAACTTACGACCTTGAACTGGCTCAACAAAGACTAATTATGGTTATTGAAGAAGAAGAATCCGATACCATTTCGGGCTTCTATATTTATAACAATGGCAATGCAGTTGAGCAAAAGCATTCATTTTTACTTACTACCAACAAAAATTACCTGTTTTTTGAATCGGACAGCATAAACGGAAAAATAAAAAAAATAAACCACCCAAAACCAATGCACGCAAGGTTTGTTGTTAGTGGCTCAAAGGCTTCGATTTTCTTTTGGAAAAACCGAAGACAATTAAGCTATACAAAACGCCAAACCTATCAACCTGAAATTAGCAGTCGTTACAAACAAAAACAATTCAACAAAATAAAAACCGACTACGATTTGGTGTATGGAAATGCGAAAGGGTATTGGACCGATACTCCCTACCTCGACGATCCGTACATATATATTTTAGGACGTGGTGTAATTAATTTCTGGAAAGGTGAAAAAGACCTGGATCTTAAACTCGATCT
>JAFGAF010000564.1 GCA_016933815.1 Prolixibacteraceae bacterium | reverse complement strand
GTAAATAGTTTTATGCGTTGGGTGTGACGCTCCTCTGAAGATACCGGTCAGGTAATATTCAATTTGAGCTTTAATGTATTTGGTTGTTGGAATATATTGTTTCCATTCGCCGGTTACAAAGTGCCAGAAAATGGCAAAAACAATAAGTACCAAAAATGCCCATGCTGCAATATTGTGCCATCGAACTACATTTTCAAATCCAAAAATTTTAAACGATCCATGCATTTCGAACCCGGTGAGTGCTAAAAAGAAAATCAGCAATGCCTGGCTCCAGTGCCAGAAACGTTCAAATCCGCGGTATATATATGTCGATTTTTTCATGATTCAAAGTATTAAGTCTGTTTGTTATTTTCTGTTTTTCATGATTCGGATGGAAGCATGTATTATCACGCCCAGAGCAGATATAAGGATAAGAAGAATTCCGAGCCAGTCTAAGGAAGCGTTTTTATCACGGCCAATCAGGTAGAAATCGTTCAGTGAGGCGAGCCTTCCGTTTTTGTTGTGGCAATCGGCACACTGAAGCGCCTGTTCCATTGGGGCCACCATATGGTTGATGGGCCACGACATTTCTGTTTCTGTAAAACTGTAACTTCCGCTAAACGGCAAACCCATACTTTCCATCCCTGTTTGTGCGGCTTTAGCCCAGTCGAAATTACCCCAGTACGCTGTGCTGTCTTTACCAAACAGATGCGGATTAATTAAAACCATGTTTTTGTTATCGTAAATCAAATTTGATCGATGAACTTTTACAGGAACTATTTTTGAACGGTTGTCGGCATAGCTACCTAGCAAAGTATTCATTTTAGTTACTTTTGAAGTATCAATTTTGTCACCTGCCACATAATGTTTGGCTGTTCCGTTAAACCATTGGTATTCAGGAGAAACATTGTTTTTCCAAACAAACGAACCTTTTAATGTATGATAAGTAACATTTCCCAGGCTGTCTTTTTTTATAATGTAACTACCGTCTTCGTTTCTTTGCCCTGCAGTCGACCAGTCCCAGTTCATTTTGGTTGAACTAACTTTTGCATAGGTTGGAATATGACAGGTTTGACAAGCCACTTTTTTTGAATGCTGGTTTAAAACATGGTCGGGATGTGGCTGGTCGGTGTGGCATTGTCCGCAACTTACACGGTTGGTGTCAACAGAAGCAATGGAATAAAGATTTCCGGAGATATTATGCCGGTTGGTTTTATGGCAATCTACACAAGTCATGTTGGCGCCGTCGATACCCATGTGAACATCAACCTGGCGCGTTACCTGTTTCATTTCGTTGGCAATATCGCCGTGTTTTACGTT
>JAFGAF010000563.1 GCA_016933815.1 Prolixibacteraceae bacterium | reverse complement strand
CTTGAAAAATTGTTGGTAATTTCCGATATGGCTTTGCAACATTGCCTCTGCTGTTTTTCCTTCGGCAGCAGTTAAATAGCTAATGCATTTTTCGTTTTCGTTAGCAGTAAGTGTTTGGTAATCGACAAAGTTTGTGGCTATCGAAACCAAAATGAGCACTTCGTTGGCCTTACTAACCAATATTTTGTTGTTATTGGCTACTATTGAACCTCCTTTGTTGATCAGCTTGGCGCGTGCATTGAAACGAACCTGTCCTTCAATCCCTTCGTGTGATCCCGATAAACCGGTCATTTCAAGCGTATTTGCATCAATTGCTTCCGACGTTTTTTGAAGTGGCCCGTCAAATGATGCTTCAAAACTCAATTTGCCTTTTTCGCTGGCAGTTAAGCGCACTGCTATAACCTGATCGGGTTGCGATGCAAACACCTCGCGTTTATAGCTTACCCCGTCAACAGAGTATGTTGAGGTGAACAGTGCACGATCCAAATCGAGTTCACGATAATATTCTGTGAATTGGTCGTGGCCGTCGAATACTAGGTTTAAATTACCAATTACCTGATAGGTTGAGCCGTGCAGTTGGGTGAGCATGTTTTCATTCACCATTTTTTCGGCTTCGTGGTATTTGCCATCGAAAATTAACTTTCGTACCTGTGGCAGAGCTGCCAATGCTTTGGGGTTGTCGTTGCGCGACGGGCCTCCCGACCAAAAGGTTTCTTCGTTAAGTTGAATTTTTTCTTGTGCCGGATTGCCGTAAACCATTGCGCCCAGACGTCCGTTTCCTAAGGGAAGTGCTTCGTTCCAGATTTTGGCAGGCTTATCGTACCATAATTTCATTTTTTGTACTTGCTCTTCGGTTTTCGTACATGAGCACAATAGCAAAAAAAACATTGCGATAATTGGTAATTTGTTCATAATTATATGTTTAGAAATGGTTGATCGTTGCAAGTTTAGCATTCATTACATTGTTCTTACCCTGTAATTGAATGGTGTAAATTCCTTCGGGAATATTTAATTCAAGCTCGTCGGAGTACACCTCGTTTTGGTAATTCTTAACGAAGATTTTACGTCCACTATTGTCGAAAACAGTAAGTTGGCTGAATGCAATTTTGCTAATGATACTTACGGCAGAGTGGGCCGGGTTGGGGTATATTTTAACTGCATTTGACTGTTTTGTTTCGAAAATGCTGTTTTGATCGTCATTGTCATCATCGTTATTGTCGTCGGGAATGCAGTTGGTGGCATCAGCGCCAAATCCGTCGGGGATGATGCCGGTGTTGGCAATCAGTAGTTTATCGATCG
>JAFGAF010000082.1 GCA_016933815.1 Prolixibacteraceae bacterium | reverse complement strand
TATCCTTTATAAGGCAACTCAATAAAAAACTTGGAACCCTTGTTTTCTTCCGATTCGAAGCTAATTTTACCACCTAACAAATGAACAATCGATTGGGCTAAAGTTAAACCCAAACCTGTACCTTCGCTCAATGGGTTGACCTGATAAAAGCGGTTGAATATTTTCTCTTTGCTGGCTTCGGGTATTCCGGCACCTGTGTCTTTTACATAGAATATTAACTTTTTGTCAACCGGGTTTACAAAGTAGCCCAGCTCAATCTCTCCCTGTTGGGTAAATTTAAATGCATTGCTTAACAGGTTGTTCAAGGCTTTTTCGAGTTGTGAAGCATCGGTTTCGAGAATGTCTTTGCCATCGGGAAGCATGGTGTTGAGTTCGAATTTAATTTTTCGTGTTTTGTCGTTCGCTTTATAATATTCGGCCAAATTGGCTATGATTTTATTTACTGCACAAGGCTTCATTTCAATATCGAGTTGGTGTGCATCAATCTTGGCCATGTTTATCATGTCGTCAATCAGGCGTAAAACCTGTTCGGTGTCGTTGCGGATAATGCCAATGAAGTTGTTTTTTTGTTCAGCTTCGAGTTCTTCTTCACTTAACAGGTTGGCAAAACCTACAATGGTATTGAGCGGTGTTCGTATTTTGTGGCTCATGTTGCCCAAGTACGACGATTTCATGCGGTCCGATTCTTCGGCTTTCTCTTTTGCTTTTATCAGTTCTTGTTGAACCATAATGCGTTCTGTTATGTCATCGATTAAGCCAATTAGTTGTTTGGGTTGGTGGTTTTCATCGCGGCGGGTAATCAATATCGAAACGTTGATCCAAACAATTCCCCGTTCGGGATGTTTAACCCTGAATTCGGCAACTAAGGTGTTTTTGGCTCCTTTCATTACCGATTCCATTTTTGTGCTCAATGTTTTTAAATCCGATTCATGAATGTTGTTGATGAAGTTATCTAAATTTTTGTTGGATTTGCCTTCAACAATAAAATGCCAATCGTCGTCAATAATAATTTTGTCGGTAGTAAAATCGTATTCACAAAATGCCAGCCCCGAGTTTTGAACTGCCAGGCTAAGTTTTTTCTTTTCTTCTTGAAGTTTATCTTGCAGCGATTTTATTTCGCTCAAATCGACAAAAGTGTTCATTATTACAGGGCTGCCATCCATCATCATTTTGGTAGCTGTGCGCAAAACAGGTATTTCTTGACCTTTTGAGTTGATTATGGTACTTTCGAAGCCTTCGGTAGTTTCGGGAATGTCTTTTATTGGTGATAAGAAACTACTTGTAACATTTCCCAATACTGCATCCTCGGGAGCATTTATTAGCTTGCAAGCATAGGGGTTGGTTGTTAAAATAATGCCCGATGTTGCATTTGAAATTATAATACCCACCTGTGCTTTTTCGAGTATGTAACGTTTTACGCTTTCGCTGGCTTCCAATTCGTCGGTTTTCTTATGGTAATCGGCAATCATGCGAGCAACTTCGCCCAGCTCGGTACTCGATTTGGTAAGTGGTTGTATGTCGTTCGAATCGCCTTTTTGTAACGAAGTGGATATGCGTTTTAAAGGTGAAATTACCCAGTTGATTAAGAAGAAGATAAGGAAGAGAACAATAATTGAAAGAGAACCAATCAGAAACCATTTGTCGGTTGTGCTGGTGCGGTCCCACAACGAAAGGAAGGGCAGGTGCAGTTCGATATTCAATAATGCAGCTGTTTGCCCGTTGTAATTGTTTAAGTTTCGGATAATGCGTATGGTTTGGCTACTGATTTCGGGCAAGGCCTCGTTGGCTTGGTGCACTGTAATTACCGAATTGTTGATGCTCGAAGTGTAGTGGTCGATCCATTGATTGTTGAGTTCGGAAGCCATGATTACATAACCGGCCAACGAACGGTCACTATTAATAATTTGTTCGGCATGGAAATAAAGGGTTTGGCCATTGAATACTGAATAAAATGATTGTATGCCCGGTTTAGATGTATAATCTTTAAGTTCTTCGAATGGGATGCCAATATCGGTTTGGTTTATATCGCCCATTGTTTTGAAATAGAACAGCGAGTTGTCGGGTTTAACAAACCATATTGCGTCGGCATTACTGTATTGTAATATGTCGCTGTGCAGGTTGTATTCAACGTAACCCGGGTCGGGTGTGTTTTCTTGCAGAAACAAGGCGGTTGATTGATCGGAAACAACGCCCGACATGTACCCGCAAAAGCCCGAGCCGTAAAAATCGGGCTGCAGCATTTTGTCAACCTGAACATCGTATTCACTTTTAATTGAGTTTTTGATGAGCTCGAACTCGTTAACCGCTTTTATCTGGAAAAGGGCAACACCTGCAAATACTATTGCCAATATGGCTATAATCAACCAAATAAAACGTGAAAGAAGTTTCATAGTTATTCTGCTTAATAATTAAGTTCAAAAATTACAAAATATTTTATTGAAATGCCCACTAATAGGGAAACTATTTTTGGTAAATATACTATTTTGCTATTTTCAACAGATTATTTCCTGACCAAAATATAAGCACTTTTACTGAATTCTAGTTGCCGGCTCAGTTTTGAAAACCAAAAAGGGCGTCGATTAAATAGTGTTTATTTTGATTTAATGTGGTATTTGGCAGGTAAAGGGTGCAGTTCTCCAATTTTCAACATTAAGTAGGATTCATCAAATATATTATCGGTGTAATCAATTGTGGTGTTAATGGTTATTTCTTTGCCCGAATCGATGAATATTTTTTCGATAGGAATTTCAGCAAGCAGTTCCCATTTTTGTTTGCGGATAAGCAGTTGTAATTTTGCTTCGTTTTCGTTTAGCTCAACTGCGTATAGGTAAGGGTTGTAAATCGAAAATTTTACTTGTATGCCATTTTCGATCGAATAATCGATTATTTTGAACTGTAGGTTGTAATAACTCTTGAAATTTTCGATTGTTTTGATGTGCCAGCTACCTTTGTTGGTAACAACGACTTGCGTATTTTTTAAGTGTAAACTATCGCGGGCGGCCAACACAACTGTTTGTCCGTTAAGTAGTTCGTCTTTGTCCCAAATGTCGAATTGATTGCTACGGTGCATGCCCGAGTTGAGTGTTGTAATATTTGAATTTTGGGCGTACCAGGCAAAACGGGCAGCATGATTCCAGCAATCTTGAAAAACAATTGGGTGATTATTGCTTGCTCCTAGCAATATTTGTGAGTCGGTATCCCATCCGCTGAAAAGGCTAAGCGCTTTAATTTTTTCCGCAGCAGGTGTGATAACCATAATTCGAACAAGCAAAAGCACAACAAAATTTATGCTACCGGTAACGACGATGAATTTTTTCCATTTTATTTTCGTTTGCAACATTTCGAATGCAATATACATAAGCGGAGGTGTTGCAATTAAAGTCCAGTGAGCTTCGTAGTCGCCTCCCAATGTTGACAGTAGAAAGAAAACAAGTACAAACCATGTACTCCATTTTGCCGTTTTACCGAAATCGTTTGTTGGTTGATAGCTGAAAGCAAATGCAAATAAAAGCCAGGCGCTGAAAGGGCCAAAAACTAAAAATTGCGAAGCAATATATTCAAGCGTTAATAAGGGATTGTAGCTAGTTTTATGACTGTCGATTAAGTGATAGTAAAACGATGGAAAATTGTTGTGGTATTGCCAGAGCAAATGGGGAACCATAAGTGCAAAAAATGTAAATATATATAGCCAGAAGTATTTCGACTTCAATAGTTTAATGTTAAGTAGTACTGCTGAACCAATAATTAAAATTGCATGGTACTTTGAATAAAACATGGCTGCGCTTACCAAAGCAAGTAATAAACTATTGCTTAATTGTGCTTTTTCGATATGTTTTTTTAGAACATACAGAAATAATGATGTGAAAAAGAACAAAGGAGCATCGGGGGTGGCAATGAACGAATAGGGGTGAATTAGTATAATGGAGAATGCTAACGCCCAAAACAACAAAGGTTTATCTTTTTTTGGATTCAGCAAAAGCCACAAAACGATCATTGAAATACTCGAAAGTAGCACGGTGAAAAGTCGTACTCCCAGTTCATTATTAACTAGTTTAGTGCCTGCCCAAATGAGCCAGGCAACCATTGGCGGATGATCGAAATACCCGAATGCAGGATGTTTTGAAAAAAGCCAGTAATAAGCTTCATCGTAATGTAGGCCCATTGTACTTGCCGAGAAAATATTCAAACCAGCAAAAACAGCAAGGCCGCTTAAAAAAAGCAGTAAATTTTTATGTGTTTGAATATAATTTTTCATCGTGTTTGGCTAATTTAGCAACATCTATTGAATTATTTTAAGTTTGTCAAAAATAATAACTGCAATGAACATCAGCAAAACATGGCTTTTCTTTTTACTTGTATTTGTAAACACATTTGCAACTGCTCAAAGTACAAATTATTCTGTAAAATTCGAAGGGATAGCCGATAACCGCGAGTTCTTCAGTAATTTAGATGTGCCCGAAACCATTTTTGGTTCGCGTTTGGGATTTAGTATAGGAACCACTGTCGATTCAATACACCAAGTACGTGCCGGTTTAAGTTATTTTTACGAATTTGGCAGTACCATATATTATAACTTACCTTCGTTGCTGCTTTATTATCAGGTCGAAAAAAACAATTTTTCATTTTTAACGGGCGCTTTTCCACGTAAAGAAAACCTTTGTTTGCCATTCGCATTTGTTGCTGAAAAATACGAATATTACAATCCCACTGTTGAAGGTATGTTACTCAAATATCAAACAACCCGAACAAAGCTACAAGTATTTGCCGACTGGGTGAGCAAACAAGATTCAATGAGCCGCGAACAATTTATGGCCGGTTTTATTGGTCAACAACGTATTTCGAATTTTTTTGCTGAAGCATACAGCTACCTTTTTCATAATGCTTATCAGTTGGTTCGCCCCGAGAATCAACACATCGAAGATAATATGGGGTTGGCATTTTTGATTGGATATGATTTTTCGGAACGAATGCATTTGTCGGTTTTAAATATGAAAACCGGTCTGCTTACTTCGGCATACAGAAACAGAGGTAACGGGCTCGATTTCGATATTAAAAACTCGTGGTATTCCGAATTTAATGTCGAAAACAAAGGTTTTGGCTTATCGGCTTTAGTTAAGATTGGTGAACGGCACAATTTTGTTATGGGTGATAATTATTATAACAATACTAAGAATTATGCACGTGCCAGTTTCTATTTTACCCCAATTAATTTCGAGCGTGTAAAAGGACGGTTTATTTATTCTTTGCATTTTTCAGATGTTCGCATTGATCATCAGCAACAATTTTCATTGGTCTATTACTTCAATTAAATAAGGCTTGTAAAAATTTTTGAATTAGATTTTGCAAAGCTCTTCGTACAGTTTCTGGATAGGGAGTCCCATTACATTAAAATACGATCCTTCAATTTGTTCAACTGCAACAAAACCAATCCACTCTTGTATTCCGTAAGCACCGGCTTTGTCGAAGGGCATATAGTTGTCGATATAATATTCTATTTCGTTGTTGCTGAGTGTTTTGAAATGTACTGTGGTGCTTGAGGTAAAGCATTTCTTTTCATTAGGAGTGCTCAGGCATACTCCGGTTATTACTTTATGATCGTTGCCCGAAAGTTTTTTGAGCATTTCAATGGCATGTTGGCGGTTTTGGGGTTTGCCCAAAATTTCGTTCTCAATGCACACAATTGTATCGGCTGTAATTATCAGGTGCGAAGGAAATTTTTCGGCAGTAAATGGTTCGGCTTTTTTTAAAGCTAAATAAGCTGCAACTTCATTCACCGGCATATTGGGCGGGTAGCTTTCGTCGGTTTCGAGCGTAATAACATCGAAATTGATGCCCAAGTTACTGAGCAGTTCTCTTCGGCGTGGCGATTTTGAAGCAAGAATAATTTTGTAAGTATGTAAGTTGCTGAGCATGTTGTGGTTTTAAAACGATGAAGTATGTAACGATTCAGTTGTAATCCATTTTCCTTGTGCTCGTAATACCTGTTCAATTACATCGCGAACACAGCCTTCGCCGCCTTTACGGTCCGAAATATACTTCGAGATCGATTTTATTTCGGTAACAGCATCGGCCGGGCATGTAGGGATGCCTACTTTGCACATTACGTTGTAGTCGGGAAGGTCGTCGCCCATGTACATCACGTTTTCGCTGTCGATGTTGGTTTTCGATAAAAAATCATTAAAACTGTCGCATTTATCTTTAACGCCAAGGTAAATCAATTCAACGCCAAGGTGCTGATATCGTTTGCGGATGTTTTCATTCCATCCGCCCGAAATGATGGCTACAGGAAAACCGTTGTTTATGGCATTCCGAATGGCGTAGCCATCTTTAACATTGGCAGTACGCATGGGTTCGCCATTGGGGTCGAGTGGCGACATGTCGCTCGATAATACTCCATCAACATCAAATACAAATGCTTCAACTTTTTCAAGTTCTTCTTTAAAAAATGCCATGAGTTACGATTTTGGTATTTTATGAAATTCGTTAATGTTTTCGCTAAGTTGATTGTAGATTTTTTTGAGACGTGGTTTTCCGTTAAGCATGTTTGTGTGATCCTGCATTACATTTTTATCGAGCCTGAGTGCCGGGCCGGTTTGGGCAGCGCGTGGTGTCATGTTTTTTACTTTCGAGGCAGTTTCGTTAATTAATGGTAAAAGAATATCGAAAGGAAGATCTTTATTATTAATCAGTTCGTTGGCAATGGCATACATGTGGTTAGTAAAATTGCAGGCAAAAACTGCTGCCAGGTGCAATTGTTTACGTTGTTCAGAATTAATAAGCCTTACGTCTTTCGAAATGGTTGATGCCAACTCACTAAGTATTGCTTCGTTTTTTTTGTTGTTGGCTTCAATACAAAAAGGGATCTTCGAAAAACTAACATCTCTGAATTTCGAAAATGTTTGCAAGGGATAAAAAACACCATAGTTTTTTGAGAATTTGGCTAGTTCGCTCATGGCAATGCTCCCGGCAGTATGGGCAATGAGTTTGTTGTTGAATTGCATTTTCGATAGCAGTTCAGTAACAACCATGTCGCTAACCGAAATGAGATAAATGTCGGCATCGGGTGTTATTTTTTCGGGCTTGGTTACATAGTTGCAGCCCAACATACGTGCCAGCGAAAGGGCCGATGTAACGGTGCGGCTGTAAACTTGAACAATTTCAACGCCTTTGTTGTGAAGCTCGAGCGATACCCTTGTTGCCAGATTGCCTGCGCCAATTATTGCTACTTTTTTATCCATCGTAATTGTTTTCTGCAAAGATATACTATCGACATTAAAACACTGTAGCTAATGGGAAATTTCTGTTGTTATGAATGGATGTTCAAAAAAAAAAGAAGCAAGTTGCTGCTTCTTTTTTGTGGTGCCACCAGGAATCGAACCGGGGACACACGGATTTTCAGTCCGTTGCTCTACCTACTGAGCTATGGCACCATTGCTGTAATAGTGGCGGCAAAAATAAACCATTTTTATAAATCGCCAAAATAACTAGCTAATAAAAACGAAAAAAAATGCTTTTGGCTTGACACTCTGGATGTAGTATTACCGTCATCAAAAAAGCACATAAAATATTTTGTTTTTTTCTTGGAGAATAGATTTTTTTCTTATTTTTGCACCCGTCTTAACAAGACCAAAACATTGTCCCGTGGTGTAACTGGCAACACGTCTGATTTTGGTTCAGAAGAGTCTAGGTTCGAGCCCTAGCGGGACAACATCAAACTGTTTCAAAAGTAATTTTGGAGCAGTTTTTTGTTTTTGGTAGCGTTAAGTATGGTCGCAAATTCGATACAAAAAAAGGCTACCCAAAGCAGGCAGCCTTTCCAAATTATCAAATCGGTATCTTATAAGAAAATCAATTGTGTAAGAATGTAAACCGGTAACAGTACTATAAGCGAGAATTTTAGTATGTATCCAAAAAAGCTCGGCATTTTAATCTGATGTTCTTCGGCTATGGCTTTTACCATAAAATTAGGGCCATTGCCAATGTAGGTCATGGCGCCAAAAAAAACAGCCGAAACACTAATTGCCCTGAGTAAAACTTCAGGAATTTGACCTACAATTTTTGCACCGGGAAAGCTGGCTGTCATGCCCATGGCCAAGTTGTGAAACGATACTGCTGTTGGAGCATTATCTAAAAAAGCGCTCAGCGAACCTGTGGCATAATAAAATTGCCATGGCTGATCGAGATTGAACGCCTGGGCATTTTCTTTTAAATAAATTAGAGTAGGGGTCATGGTGATAAATATGCCCAGAAACAAAAATGCTACTTCGACTATAGGGCCCCAGGTAAAACGGTTGTGCGTATAGCGCATTTCGTTTTGGGTGTAGTATAACGACATTATTGCCATTAAAACAATTACGCCCTCGCGTATGAATCCGAGGTAGTGGTTGTGGTGAAATGCTTCGATGTAGTTCTCGTTCAAAAAAGCAACGGCCAAAACAACCCCGGCCAAAAAGTAGAAGTTGCGTTTGCCAATAATTTTGATTTTTGAGCTGAATACTTCAAGTTCATTTTTATCGCGAACCTCTTTGCGGTAGTAGTGGGTATCAACAAAAAAGTAAATAGTTAATAACGATACCATAATAAACATCCATTCATTAAAAAGGGTAAAAAACCAAGTAAACGGAGTCGATCGCAGGTACAATAAGAATAGGGGTGGATCGCCAAGTGGTGTTAAAATTCCGCCTGTATTGGCTACTATTGCTATAAAAAACAAAATAGTGTGAACTTTGTGTTCACGTTTCGAAATGGTGTTGATAACCGGCCTGATTAACAACATGGCTGCTCCGGTTGTGCCCATAAACGATGCTAAAATACCGCCAATGGCCAGAAACAAAGTGTTAGTAATTGGGCGTGGCTTGATGTCTCCCTTAAGGTGTATGCCGCCTGTAATAATGAACAGTGCGCCTAAAAGGATAATAAAGGGAATGTAATCGAACAAAATTTGGTGCATTAACTCGTGCTGTAAGCCTTTTGCAATTAGAATTATTGCAACAGGAATACCTAATGCCAACGATACCAGTAACTTGTTTTTGTTTTTCTCCCACCAATGCTCAAACAACAAAGGCCCCACAGCAATTAATAGTAGCATTACCGCAAATGGGATAGATAACCAAAGGGGCATGCTTTCAACAGAATGATTCATAGTTTAATTTTATCTTTAATTTCAACAAACTTCCAAAAAACTAAATTGGATTTCTTGTTTGTGAGAAAATTAAGATAGTCAGGTCGTTATGCTTGATCTGGCTGTCAAAATTTAGACACGGCAAATCCATAATGCTTTTGTGTTTCAACATAGGCATTACACGTTTTACGATAGCAAATTTGAATGATATTTGAGTGGGCGAAAGTAGCTAATTATATTTCAGATTGTTCACCCTAAACCAACTTTTTTTAAAGTGATGTACTTATGTGTGACAAAAGTTACATAAGCTTAACGAACGGGATTCGTTATAAAGGTTTTTCGAAAATTCGATAACGCTTATAAACTTCTCCGTCCATGCGTTCCATCTCGGTCCTGACTTTGGAATTGTGTTTATGAGTTGCAATTTGAAGCAATCACAACAGGTTCATCGTAACCATCAACTAAAAAACCTTGATGATCTTTTTAAGATGTAAGTATATATTTATTTTTCTTGGTATTGTTGGGCATATGTTATAACGCACATACCACCGTAGGTTTTGTGATCGCCCATTGCTACTCCTGTAAAATTGAAATTATTGCTAAGCAGTGTTTTGCGGTGTCCGCGTGATTTTACTCCGTCGTCGATTAAGAGCGAAATAACAACAAAACGAGGTTCAATGTCGCCGTAGTGAATATTTTCGGCAAAGTAGCCAATGGGTGTTCCAAATTGTTTAAGACGGTCGCCGGGTGTTGTATTGCTGCTGCTTTTGTGTCCGGTGCGGCCGGTGGTTCCTTGGTCGAGCAACAATAATTTGCACGCTTTAGACATGCCGTGCGATACTTTCATTACAGGTGCCGGTGCTGTTTGTCTCAATTCTTCCATGCACTCGAGGTATGCTTCTTTCCCTTCGTTGGTTAAATAGGGAATTTTGCCGGGTATGGTTAACATTTTTTTATCGTCGTAAAATGCTTCCATCCATTTCATCATATGTTCGGCATACATGGTGGGGTTGTGTCGTACCATGTTCATTTCCAGAATTATGTCCTTTTCTTTTTCGCTAAGGTAGCTGGCTTCACGTGCAGTATCGAGCTCTTTTATTGGCCATTGATATTGGTTTTGTGAAAAAGTATAAATTGATACCAAAAAAAATAAAAGTGTCGTAAAATGTATTTTTGAGTTCATGTGCGCTTCATTATTAATTGTTTTAAACAAAAATAGAACGAAAAAAAATGCAATGGTTGCATGTTTTGGTGAAAAATATTTAAATGTTATCCTATCGTGTTGGTAGTTTTTTAACATCACATTAACAATTTGTAACAAGCAAATAACATTTTCAGTTGTTTTATAAGTGTATTTTTGAATTATTCTAAATAGAATATTTTAAACCATAAAACAATAGATGTTATGAAGAAACAATTAGTTCTTTCGTTATTAGTAGTTTTTGCGGTAGCTTTATTTGCTCCCACAGTAGTTATGGCTTTCGAAAACGATGTAAAAGTTGAAAACCTTGACAACAAGGAGAAGAAAACTGAAAAGAAAGCCGAAAAGAAATCGGGTGAGTGCACACAAAAAGCTGAAACCAAAACAAGCAGCGACTGTGCATCGAAATCGGAAGCTAAGAAAAGCGATTGTGCAGCTAAAGCCGATTGCGGAGCCAAAAAAACCGATTGTAGCTCGAAAAAAGCTGAATAAGCATTTTGAGATTTTTAATACAAAAAGCCCTGTTGGAATTTTCCAATGGGGTTTTTTTATTTTGCAATTTCAAGCAATTGCTCGAACCGTTGTTGGTTGCCGGTAAGTATTGCTTTTTTAACATTGATAATCCATAGCTCAATGTTTTTGCTTTGTGCCGGGTTGATCTTTGAAATAAGGTGTTTTATCTTGCTGATTTCGTATATCTTAGTGTTGGCCAGCATTTTAATAACTTCGGCCAAAATCTTTTTTTCTTCATCGGTGAAAGCAATGCTTTCGGGTGTTGTAAGCTGTTCGTGCGTTGTCGAATGGGTAGTTGCCGGTTCGTTTATTGTCTTAAGTTTAACAATGAACGTTGTTCCTTTACCCAATTTCGATTCAAAATCGATGATTCCATTGTGTGCCTCTACAGCCATTTTGCAAAATGTAAGGCCTATGCCAGTTGAACCCGATTTGCCCATTCGACGCACCAAAAACTGTCCGAACTTTTCAAAAACCAATTCTTTCTGATCTTCGGGAATGCCCGGGCCGCTGTCGCTTATGCTTGTTATAATTTGTTGGCCTTGTTTGTTGCTTTCGATAATGATTGTGCTGTTATTGGGGGTAAATTTTATAGCGTTCGACAGCAGATTAACAAATACACGTACCATAATATCGGTATCGGCTTCAACAATGCAATTGGCATTTATGAGCACTTTTGTGTTGATGTTCTTTTCCTGTATCAGGTACTGAAGTTGCGAAGTGGCATTATTAATAAGTGTGCCTATTGATATTTCTTCGAGCTTGAGTTCCATTTTGTTTTTTTCGTAACGTTGAACGTCGAGCAGGTTTTGAACCAGGTTTAACATTTGGGTGCCTGCAAAAACCACTCGTTCGTCTTTCGAAAAATTCAAAACAATGTTAAGCGGGTTTTTCAAGTCGTGAATAATCATTTGAGTAAGGCTCTCTTTAAAATTGGTGAGTTCAACCAAATGGGTATTTGCTGCTTTCAGTTCTTCTGCCTGGGCTTCAATTTCTTCCTTTTGTTCAATGATTTGTTTGGTTCGATCTTCGATGGTTTCTTCGAGGTACATATTGTGTTTTTCGAGTTTAGCTGTAAGCTTTTCGTTGGTGCTAATTGCTGTCGAGAACTTTAGCGATAATACAACCGATTGCGACAATGCCATAATGAACAAACCCCAATGCATTAGAAATGTGGTGTTTATGATTTTATTGTAGTAGAGTATGTCGTTAATCATGGTAGCAAAAAATACCAAGTACCCAATTTGGAATATCAAAGCATAGTCGTATTGTTTAACCGATGCATGCGTTAGTTTGTACAGCATGTAAAGAGCTACCATTGTGGCAACTACTTGAAAATACATTGGTGTATAGGTGAAAATATGAATGGGAGCAAATAAAACAATTAAACAAAAAATTGTAACTACATAATTTAGTATGCGAAAAATCTTTTTGCTAATTAATTGTTTATAAAATGAATAAAAAAACCAATACATAAGCGGAAGAGCTATTTGGTACGATATGTATTCGATACGAATAGCTGTACTGAAGCTAATTTCAGGAAAAAGGTCGATTATTATTTTTTCGCCTGTCGACATCATTCTGAGCGCCATAAAAAACGAAAGTGCGCTAAAAAGAATCATTGATATGTCTTTTCGGCGAAATAAGTACAGGAAAAAATGGTATATGCTTAGCATGAGCAAAAAACCCAATAAAAAACTGCTGTTGATAATGTTGTTCTTTTTTAGCTCAAGAATATTATCGGTTGTGCCAAAATAAATCGGGTCTTCGGCACCACCTTTTCGGTGATCGAAATTAGCAATTTGCAATACAATATCAATTTTCTGATCTTTTGAGCGAACCACCAGTTCGTTACGTTTCCAGCTGGGGCGATAAGTTAGCTTGGTGCGGCCTACCTCGCCCGATCCGGTTGTAAATTCACCGTTTGCCCATACTTTGTATGCCGAATCGAATTCCTTGAATCTGAGCCCGTACCAATCATCGTTCTTAACTTTAATAGTAAAGCGGTAGGTTGCAAAACCCATTCCGCCTATTTTTTTTCCATCTTTTTCGAAGCTGTTCCAAATACCCGGAATATGTACATGGCCGTCGGGTACCGGTTTGTTGTTTTCTTCAAAGTCGTCGGGAACCAGAAGTTTATTCCAGTAAAATTCGGATTCGCCTTCAATTAAAAAAACTTTATTGCTGTACGATGCAATGTCGCTCAAATCTAAAACGCCATCACGTATTTGATATTCAGAAAGAAAGTCAACTTTACGTCTGTGAAATTCGTAATAACCCGCAAATACAAATACGCAGGCTAAAAAAAACATGAACAAGTATAAAACTTCTTTTTTCTTTTGCATTTTCTATTTTTTGCTACTTAACGCTCTAATATCATCAAGTTGGCGTTTTTAATAAATAACAGTCACCAAATTAATGAAAAATTGCATTATACGTTTAAATATCGAAAGTTATTTGTTGCATTATTATTGTTTTGGCAATTAACCTTTACCATCATTAGCAAATTTGTTCGGATTCTCATTGTTTTATTACCTTTGCACAAATTATTTATAAGTTTATGGCTGAAAGCAATTTTGTCGATTACGTAAAAATATATTTCAAGTCGGGAAACGGTGGTCCCGGATCAACGCACATGCGTCGTGAAAAGTTTGAACCCAAAGGTGGTCCCGATGGTGGCGACGGTGGTCGTGGAGGGCACATTATATTACGTGGTAATAACCAAATGTGGACTTTGTTACACCTGAAATACCGTAAACATATTTTTGCAGGGCATGGCGAATCGGGTGGCCGACAATGCAGTACCGGTGCCGATGGCGAAGATGTTATTCTTGAAGTTCCACTGGGCACCATAGCAAAGGATGGTGAAACAGGTGAGGTGATTTTTGAAATTACCGAACATGGCGAAGAGCGAATTTTGATGAAAGGTGGTCGCGGAGGTCAGGGAAATACCCACTTCAAATCGGCAACCAACCAAGCGCCGCGTTTTGCTCAGCCCGGCGAAGAGCTTGTAGAAGGATGGCGCATTCTTGAACTTAAAATATTGGCCGATGTTGGCTTGGTGGGGTTTCCCAGTTCGGGCAAATCAACACTTCTTTCGGTGGTTTCGGCTGCTAAACCTAAAATTGCCGATTATCCTTTCACTACCTTGGTTCCTAACCTGGGTATTGTAGGGCACCGCGAAAGCCGGTCGTTTGTCATGGCCGATATTCCCGGAATTATTGAAGGTGCTCACATGGGCCGAGGGCTTGGCCTAAGGTTTTTGCGTCATATTGAAAGAAATTCGATGCTGCTCTTTATGGTGCCAGCCGATAGCAAAGATCACCTGAAAGAATACAATATTTTAATGAATGAATTGAAAGAGTATAATCCGGAATTGCTCGATAAACAACGCTTATTGGCCATTTCGAAAGCAGATATGCTCGACGAGGAGTTGATGCAGGAAATCAGTGATCAACTAAGAGATATTCCTCATTTGTTTATTTCGTCGGTTACAGGGTTTAATATCCCCCGACTAAAGGATCGTATTTGGAAAATATTAAACGAATAAGTGCTTATGTTCGAATGGCTCAACCAAATAGATACCCAATTGTTTTTGTGGCTTAATGATTGCAACAGCCCTTTCTTCGATCATTTCTTTTCGTTTTTTACAGCCAAAGAAGTGTGGTATCCGCTGTACCTGCTTTTGTTATTATTGTTTTTTCAAAAATATAAATTGCAAGGGATTTGGGTTGCGCTGTTTTTTATTTTAGCCATTGTGGCAAGCGATCAGATTTCGGGTTTAATAAAAGTATTGGTTGAGCGCCCACGACCAACGCATAATTTGGCAATAATGGATGCGGTAAATGCCCCTACCGGCAAAGGTGGAATGTATGGCTTTGTTTCGTCGCATGCAGCCAATTCCTTTGCGCTTACATTTTTGCTTGCCTTGTTGCTTAAACGACGACGCATTTGGGTCACTTTTTTATTGTGGGCTGTACTAACTTCGTATTCAAGGGTATATGTAGGTGTTCATTATCCGTTTGATATTATTTGTGGTGCTTTGCTGGGCAGCCTTATTGGGTGGGGAATGTATAAATTGTTGATGCTGTTCGATCACTTTTTTCAGCAAAAACGCATTCTGATTGCCGGCCAGTGGAAGCTTAAACACACCAAACCTATTTATATTGCTCTGATATTTATTACAGCAACTCTGCTTTGTGTATCGTTTATTATGCTCCAGTAAATTTTACGAATGAAAGCAAACCCAATTGATAGCTACCAAGGTATAGTTAAACAAACAGAGTTAAAAATTCAAAAGCTCAAAAAACAGTTGTTGCTGTATTCGTTGGTTCGATTATTATTCTTTTTATTGGCGCTATGTTCGCCTTTCGTGCTATATAATTATTCAGTAATTCTTGCCATTGCTTTACCACTTGTTTTGTCGGGCTTTTTTGTTTGGGCAGTAAAGAAACATTTATCACTTGCTGTCGAAAAAGAGTTTAATCAACATATTTTGCAAATTAATAATGACGAATTGAAAGCCATCAATCATGAATTTCTACATTTCGACGATGGCGCCAAATACATCAATCCCGATCATTTTTATACCTACGACCTCGATATCTTTGGCCGTGGCTCGTTGTTCCAATTTCTGAACCGAACCGCAACGCCTCAAGGTCATCGGCTGTTGGCGAAAATGCTTTCCGAGCCTTTGAAAAATGCATCTGAAATAATTGAACGCCAAAAGTTGGTTGATGAACTTAG
>JAFGAF010000081.1 GCA_016933815.1 Prolixibacteraceae bacterium | reverse complement strand
TTGTAGCCATAGTATTTCGTCCATGCTCCGGTGTGTCATTACTCCCGAAATTATTTTTTCACCGTAGTTGTCGTACAAAAAGTCGTAAAGTTTTTGCGCCTGAGGAGTAGCATTGGGCGTAACCACCGATTTGTTGATTTTGAAACGCTCGCCCTGTTCTACTTTGCTCAATTCGAAATAGTCGATATTGATCCAGCCCCACGAATTTTTGATGCCAATTTGGTGTTCGCCTTTTTTGAGTTTTAGCCCGAAAACAAGTGTTATGTCGTTGTAGCTTGTTTGATCGAGCGTGAAATCGACCGATGAGCCATTAATTACAAAGCCGTTAATTTTTTTTCCGCCGGTTGATGCTGCATTGATGGAAATATTGTAATAAGCTTCTTCGTCGATATTTACGGGCATTGTTAGTGCACCACCTTTAAGTTGAACATAGGCACCGCCTGAGCGGGCTGCATTTGCGCTTGTTATGGCATCGCCGCTAAGGGTAGCATCTTCGGCTTCGAAACGTTGAGCCGAAGTTTGTGTGCCAATGCCAATTACGATTCCAATTGTTATAACAATTTTTAATAGATTCATTTTGAGTACTTTTATTTGATTTCGGACAAGAATAATACCTTGCTTTTGTTTTTAAATTCAACAAAGTTGATGGCACTTATTTGTCCGGGGTAGGGCGCAAAATAATGCTTGGGTTCGGCGCTTGCATTCCGCCAAACTAAAACATACGAAAGCGGAAATTCCTCAATGGCCGGTAGTAGCGTTTCGGTCCACCATGTAGGGTCGGGAATACCATTTAATCCTGTTTCGGCCAATATGGCAATTTTGTTGCGAGCCGAGGCAATGGGCACAACCATATTCATTTGTTTTTTAATCGATGCAATGAATTCATCTTTTTGCTCAATGTTGCGCTGGTAAATATCGAAGCCCATTATATCGATCAGCTCATCGCCTGGGTAGCGTTCCAGAAATTGTTCGGCACTTTCGATGTTGCCGGCCGACGAATAGGCATAAAGAATATTGTTGAGTCCTTTTTTGTTGAAATAATCGATGGTGAACTGCCAAAGGGCAATGTATTCGTCGCTTGAGCAAAGCTTTTGTCCCCACCAAAACCAACTGCCGGTGTGTTCGTGGTAAGGACGAAAAATTACTGGAATTAGCTTGCCGTTATTGTCGGTTATTGAGCTGAAGAAAGAAGCTGTTTTTTCAAGCATTTTCACAAAATCCTGATGTTTACTGCCGCCGGGCAATATGCTTTTTACAACCTGGTCCGACGATGTATCCCATGCACTTCCGCCGGTAAGCGGGTTGTTGGTGTGCCAGCTAATGGTGTTAATGCCACCGTTTTGATGTACCCATTTAATGCCTTCGCGAATTTCGTTGAAATCGACCGAGTCGAGGCTGTGGGTTTTGCCCAGCTCCAAGTCGCCCAGTTCCCACCCAAAAACTGCCGGATAATCGTCTGAAACTTGTTTTACATCGGCAGTACCGTTGGTTTTCCAATTTACGCCGTACAAATATGCATCCTGATGGGCAAACATTATTCCTTTGCTTTGCAGTTGCCACATTTTTTTGTAAAGTGATTTGGCCTCGGGTGTAGCATTGCTATTTGCCGGAGCAACATTATCAATTTTAAGGTTGCACGATTCCAGCAAAAGTATCAACAAGCTAATTTGCCATAAGTATCTAAATATTTTATTCCTCATTTTTCTTTTTAAATCTATTCTTCAACAACAATAATTTCGAAATCGATGGAGCTTTTTGTACCACATGAGTTGGTATGAGTGGCTTTTAGTAATGTGTTTTCGGTAGCGCAAATCGAAAGTTCGCGCGTGTTTGCGCTGGTGTTGCCTGTCCATTGCCACGAGCCACCATTCACGGGGTGCGGGCCAAACCAAACCGAATCGCCTTTTTTAACCGTTGCTTTGTTAATGGGTGTCCAATCGGCACTGCCAATTTTCATCATTGGCGAAAGTGGGGTAGGTTTACAAGGTTCGCGAGGTTCGCCTATGTGGAATGCAATGCTCGATGTAGCTCCGCACTGATTGGTGAACATGGCCAGGGCCGTGCCCGTTGTATCAATTTCCACCATTTGCTCGTTACTGTTTCCTTTGGTGCCATAGCCGTTCCATTTCCACGAGCCTTTTTCGTTTGTTTTGGCTTTAAATGTGGCTTTGTTGGCATCAGTAAACAAGGCCATGTTGTTTTTTCTCCATTTCCCATTGTCGAGCTTAATGCTTGCACTCAATGCCGAAGGTTTACAATTGTCGTCCCAGTTGTAAAGTGCCATAATATCGGGAATTTCATCGAGGGTAATCACCAAATCGTGGTTATAAACATATTTCAGGTAATTTTTATCGGTACGTTGAACATGACCGGTGTGCCATTGCATCCACCACAGCCACATGGCATTTTGCGCCAAACACTGATCGGGGTTGGGAGGTACGCCACATTCGTGGTAAGCAATTGGGTAAGGGGTGTTTAGCTTGTGTGCGTTTTCGAACATTTCGCTGTGAGCCGAGTTGCCTCCGTCGTATGTGTCGGGGCCGGTAATGTCAACATATTCGTTGCCCGGATACCAAGTTGTGTCAATATCGGCAGTATGGCAAAAAACCCAAATCAGGTTGTTAATGCCCCTTTCATGAACGTAATAATTGTACATGGTTCGCCAGAGCTTTTTGAAATTTTCGGGGCCTTGTTTGCCGTACCAAAACCAATGTCCGTTTAGTTCGTGCATTGGGCGCCAAAGCACAGGTACTTTTGCATCGCGCAGGGCTTCGAGGTGTACAGCCTTAGCCTTAAGTTCGCGCCACATTTCGTTGTATTCAACAGTGCCTTCAATGAAACAATTTTCGATGTTGATTTCTTCTTTACTGTTGGGATATCCTTCGCCAACCGAGGGAGCGCCCCAATGCCACATAATGGTTGGTATGCCTCCTTTTTTCCACCATTCGATTGCTAAACGCACTTCGTTTTGATTGTCGGCCTCGTGAATAAAATCGTGCCCCCTAACAGCAGGGTATTTTCCGGTTGTTTCGTAAACGTACTCAACTTCTTCGATACCCCACGGAGCCCACATTTGCCCCGAAAGCATTACCTTTCCGTACATGTCGTTAAGGTAACGGTACAAGGCTTGTGCTTCAACCGATGGGTTGGGCGTGCTTAATTTCGTTTCGCGATATTCGGTTTTTACTTGTTGTGAACAAGCTGTTGCTAGTAGCGCAAGAAATAAGCCGAGCAGTTTTATGTGTTTCATTTTTAAAGTTTTATAATTAACGAAATGTGGCGCGAGTTAATTGGTTTATTAGTCTTCGTTTAAAATAAGCATCAGCACGTCGCGACCGGGTATTTCGGTTGAGAGTGTTTTTTTTGTGCTGCCTTCTTTTTTACCGGTCCAAACGTTTTTCATGGTATAAGTGGTTTTGTTGGAGTCGAAAATACGTTTTGCAAACTCATCGTTAACAATATTAGCTGCCCAATCGAAATTGAGTTTTACCGGTTCGGTATTTCGATTGAGGAAGCAAACTGCCCACTTTCCGTTTTCCAATGGCTTAAACCATGTTTCGAGGCCGTTGTCGGCTTTGTATTTTAGTGCTTGAATGCCTAAGGCATCTTGGTTAACCGAAATTACATCGGCATTGGTGAGTACTTTTCGCACTTCTTCGGTCATGTTACGGAGGTCGTTGCCGGCAATTAGCGGAGCGGCCAACATGGCCCACATCGAAAAGTGAGCGCGGTTTTCGTTATCGGTAAGTGAGCCAACACCTACTTCGAGCATATCGGGGTCGTTCCAATGGCCGGGGCCGGCATATTCGCGCAGTCCGTCCTGCATGTCGAGTATTTGCATGGTACCCCAGCTCTTCCATGTTCCGTGGTCTTCAACACAGTCGAAGCAAGCGTAAATGTCGCCGGTGGTGCGCCACAAATGGCCAATTTCTTTTGCCCATTCCCAAGGTTTATAAGTTCCCCATTCGCAAAGGCTGAAAACAATTGGATGACCGGCTTCGCGCAGTTTTTCGCTCATCAAACGGTACGAAGCTTTTGCGTTTTGGTCTTCGGTAAAACACCAGTCGTATTTAAGATAATCTACTCCCCATTGGGCATAAGTGTATGCGTCCTGGTATTCGTGTCCGCGGCTACCGGGGCGTCCGGCACATGTTTTAATACCGGCACACGAGTAAATTCCGAATTTAAGGTCTTTTGAATGAACATAGTCGGCCAAAGCTTTCATTCCCGAAGGAAAACGCTCTGGATCAACAATGATAAAACCAAGGCTGTCGCGGCCAATTTGCCAGCAATCGTCAATCACAACGTATTCGTAACCGGCATCGCGCATGCCACTTTCAACAATGGCATCGGCCATTTCTTTAATCATGTCTTCGCTTACGTTACAGGCAAAAGTGTTCCAGCTGTTCCAACCCATTGGAGGGGTCAGTGCCAGTTCTTCAAACTTTTGTGCAAAAACTGTTGAAGCAAAAAGTAAACTGATTGTTAATACAAGTAATTTAATTGTTCTCATTTTTTCAGAATTTATTGATTATTGATTTTTCCTGATGCAATTATAGTGTATTGTAAGGCAGCATAAAGGGGGTGTTCTTTTCAAAATTAGTTCAAAAAAGGGTGAATAATCAATCAATTAGAAAAAAATATTGCACGCGTGTAATTATTAAGCACTGCTCTTTACCAATTGGTAAACCATTTATAATAAAAGTAGTTATGGACGAATGCAAATCAAAAAAAGAAATGACAGGTAATGCACCTGCCGGAGCTGTTTATGGGCTTGGTTTTATTGGTGCAGCAGTGTTTTTTATCATGCAAGCTACCGGCTTTTGGATGGGCGTGCTGGGCGTGCTTAAAGCCATTGTTTGGCCGGCCTTTTTGGTGTTCGAAGCTTTTAAGTTTTTGGCACAGTAGCCAATTATTTCCTATCTTGCGCATTCAATATAACGAATGCATTTTATGGCTTTAACACACAGGGAGAAACCCGACTGGCTAAAAATTAAGCTTCCTAAAGGAACCAATTATACACAAGTTAAATCGTTGGTACAAAAGTATCATCTACATACCATTTGTACCAGTGGTAAGTGCCCGAATATGGGCGAATGTTGGGCTGCCGGCACCGCAACATTAATGATCTTGGGCGATATTTGCACCCGCAGCTGCAAGTTTTGCGCCACTCAAACCGGCAAGCCCTTGCCCCCCGACGAAAACGAACCTTCAAATGTGGCCGAATCGATACGGCTAATGGG
>JAFGAF010000562.1 GCA_016933815.1 Prolixibacteraceae bacterium | reverse complement strand
CCCGAAACGCTTTTTAAAATACCTGAGTGCCGGGTGTTTGTGAGTGTGTATGTGATCCAGAAAGTACCTTTTATATAATGTATGCGAGGATCGATTATGCTTCTTTTTTTTAGCCCGTTTTCATCAAAAATTTCTTTTTGCTCTTTTGATGCATCGTGTTCAAATGTCCAAACATAACCATTGTTTCGTCCAACCAGGTTCCACTCTTTCATGTCGCGCGAAGCCCAAACCATTATGCCTTGGTTAACGCCATTTTTATCGCCAACAGTGCCGGTTAGGTAATAGGTTTTATCGGGGGTAACGCACAGCGATACATCGCCAATATTATTTTCGAAAAGAATTATTCCGGGAGGGAGTGCAGGTTCGGTCAGGTCAATGTATTGTTCAATGATACGTGATATACTGTCGGTGGGGCCACTCAATACCGACAGGCAAAATAATAAAAAAAGAGGGAAGACGAGCTTCATAGAATGTTGGGCTTTAATGTTGCCCAAAAATAGGAATTTTATTGAATGTGAAGCTAAAGAGTTTTCAACAAGTTATTTAAACACTTTAATTGGCTCCAAATTGCGTTTTGAGCAGTTTCACCTGGTTATTCAATTTTTCCAGCTCATCCGATTGGGCATTAATTTGTGTTTTTAGTTTGTTAATTTCTTCGTTTTTAGCCTTTAATGTTGAATTTAGTTTGTCGGTCTCGGTTTTGTTAATGTCAACTTCCGATTTACTTGCCCGCAGTTCGCTTTCGGCATTTCGAAGTTTAATTTCGATGTTGGTAAGGTTTTTCTCATATACGGCCACTTGTTTGTTGGCTTGTTCAAGCTGCTGGTTTAGTTTATTGATTTCGATATTTTTGGCCATAAGCATCTGGTTGAGCCTTTGTTTCTCGATTTTAAACGAAAGTTCTTGCCCCTCAATATCTTCCGAGCGTGTTTCGAAGTTGGTTTTCACCAAAAGTATTTGCTTTTGGAGCGAGTCGATTTGGGCATCCTTAAGCGAGTTGTTTTGCCTGAAAGCCTGATTGAATTCTTGGTAATCGCTCTCGTAATTTTCGATCATGGTATTGAGTTCGGCTATTCGTTGTTGAGCCTGGTTGCGCGAAAGCTCCATGGCAACAAACTTCTTTTTCGATACACACGAAAACATTGACAGAACAATAATGCCGAAAACTACAATATTTAAACCTGAACGGAATGGGATAATTCGCTTCATGATTCGATTTTTAAACATTTTTACAAAGTTAAGAAATAAAGTACCGGTAGTATAACGTTATAAATGTTGATAATTGTACTTAAATTTGAATAAAATTATTGATCATGATAATATTAAACACCCGTATTTATTTAATTTTTTTGCTGTTTGTAACTATGGTAAGTTATGGCCAGGACCAGCTAAGTATCACTGCGTCAGTTGTTGATGGCAGTAACGGCGACGCTGTTTCGTTTGTTAATATTGGGGTGGTGGGCACTTTAACCGGAACGGCCAGTAATGCCAATGGCGAGTTCTCTATAAATATCCCTGCCGAACACCTCGATAAACAACTTTATTTTTCGGCAATTGGTTATCAAAATTTCGAAATTTCAATTCATGATTATGCTGCTTTGGCCAATAAAACCATAAAGCTCGAACCTTTGAGTTATGGTATTGAAGGTATTGAAATTAGCACCCGCTCGCAAGTGCTTTACCGTAAAGTGCGTGATGCTTCGGCAGCCATTTCGAAAAATTTTATTGTTGTTCCGTTTGAGTGCAAGGCAATTTACAGCACCCAAATGCATGTTGGTAATGCATTGCAACAAAAACGCGATGCCCTTATCAGCCTGAGCGATAAAAGCGCTTACGGCAATCGGGACAATGCCTTCGAAGCACGTAATTATCAACTTATTAATGTTATACGCAATTTCGAAATTGAAAGCCTTAACGATGGTACATTAATGTTGGATGAATTGCTCACTTTTGATATTGCCCGAACAGGCGGAAATATTTTGGACACCTTGTACCTTGATGCTTTCAATATGGAAATGCTTGAAGAAACAGATGACACATGGACGATTGCGTACCAACATCCGGCACCAAACCTGAGCATTTCGGGCGATTATTATGCTAAAAGTATTGAAGGAAAACTTACCATTGCAAAAAAAGGAAATATTTTGTTGAGCGCCGAAGCCGCTATAAAAGCCAATTTTCAAAGTGTTTTAGGTAGGGGTTTTGCTGCCGATACAACTAACTGCTTAAGAAATGTCGATTATCATTATACAATTAGCTACCAAAACAGCCCTAAAGGCTATTTGCCCGAACAAATTACTTGCACTAAAAATTACATCAATAAGCAAGGCAAGCCTGTTAAGCTGGAGGCTTCGTTAAGCGTTATTGGTATTGAAATTAATGACCCTGTACTACATACACAACGCCAGTATTTCGAAAAAATGCTTTCTGATTTTGATTTTTGGGAGCAAAAAGAACAATAAATACCACTTGTAATAATGATTTAAGGTAGAGGTTTTAACGTCCCTTTTTATTACTCAGCTCGAGTGCCCGGCTGTAACTCCGATAGCTTCCAAAACCAGCCATTTGAACAAGCTCGGCGTTGCTTTTATCGTTGTAATCGTTACACTTACGAAGTTTATTGTACTCGTTGAGCCTGCACTGGTTAATAAAGTTGCTGAAGTTTAAACCATATTCAGCATTAATAAATATAGAAATATATGTACGATTGATAATTAGGTCGTTAACCAGATCGGTAATTTTTAGGTCGGGGTTAAGATAGGGGCGTTTGGTTTTGATGTAGCATTCGAACTGTTCGCGGGTAAGCTGTTCCTTTTTTGCAGTTATTTTCGATTTGGTTTGTTCCTCTTTTTGAAGTTTCTGTTTTCCGTTTACACTTTTTGAGTCGATAATGTTGTTCAATGTAATGTTTTCTTCATTTGCAGGTAAACAATCGTGAGGTTTGGCGGGGCATGTTGTATGTTGAGAATTTTCGGGTAATATGTAATGTCCCTTAATTACATGGAAAGTTAAAAAGCTGTGTTGCAATATTAAAATGAATATGTGAAAAAAAGCAAAGCCATTTGATACCAGTGTGTCGCGTGGCATGAACAGCCCAAATAAAGGTACAGGTATGGTGGCAATAAAGGCAAACAGGTAAATAGGCACCCATCGCAACGAACCTTTCGAATCGTTTGATGAATAATTAACAATGTATTTGCGGTAATGGGGTAATCGCATGAAAATAAGCACTATGTAAATAATACTGAATATTAGTCTGATGAACAATTTTCCGTTCGACGTGAAAAAAAATAGGCGCGAACCCCCATTGTAAGCTCCGTTTCCTTTTATGGTAAGCATTTGTTCTTCAATTGGGGTGAACAGCGAAACAATAATTAAGAACAATGCCAATAACGTTGGAGCAATAAAGTGTAAGTTTGAAAAGCTTTCAGGTTTATCGGTTCGTGTTATTTTAAAAATAAAAGCATACAAAAAAACGGGCATCCCCATTAACGAAAACATGTACAAGCCATTTATGTAAATGAATAATTCAGGGTAAAAGAAATACATGAATGCCGATATGGTGGTGACTACTGTTGAAGCCAAAAAAAGTGCAAGTTTAATTTTTATGCGCCTGTTTTCGCCGCCCTGTTCAAATACGTCGTATATAATAATTAGCATAGCCACTAAGGCTGAAACGGCCGGTATGCTTAAGGTAAAAACTTTGGGATCGAGAATGGTCATTACTTTGTTAGTTCTACTGAATTACAATATTAATTAATTTGATTTTTATAATCGAAACACTGGCTTTATTTTAAATCGTTTTTTTAATATAATAACAAATAAAGATTATTAATTTATTTATTATTTTGCACCCATAAAGCATCGAGTAGTTGTAGCTCATGTTTGTTAAACCTATCGACTGATTTTCACCATGAAGAAATTTTTGTTT
>JAFGAF010000561.1 GCA_016933815.1 Prolixibacteraceae bacterium | reverse complement strand
TTCGACAAAAATTCTTTTCCTTCCTGGGCTGTAATTTTACCTTGTTTTACCGAACTGGTTACCCATGTTTCGACCGTACGAACCAACTTTTTGGGGTTATACTGTACGTAGTCGAGCACTTCGGCAACAGTTTCGCCATCGATAACCTGATCGATATGATAGCCCTTTTCGCTAACCGATACGTGAACGGCATTGGTATCGCCAAAAAGGTTGTGCAGGTCACCCAAAATTTCCTGATATGCACCCACAAGGAAAACCCCTATGTAATACGATTCGGTTGATTTAAGCTTATGCAAAGGCAAGTAGTACGAAATATTCTTGATAGAAATAAAGTTATCGATTTTACCGTCCGAATCGCAGGTAATATCCTGAATTGTACCGTGTTTGGTTGGTTTCTCATCCAAACGGTGTATTGGCATAATTGGGAATATTTGATCGATGGCCCATGAATCGGGCAGCGATTGGAACAAAGAAAAGTTACAAAAATACTTATCGGCCAACATTTTGGGCAATTGCTTTAACTCATAAGGCGGATGTTTCAGTTCCGAGGCCATGTTAAACACCTCGCGGGCAATGCTCCAAAACAAACGTTCAATCATGGCGCGTGTTTTTAAATCGAGCAGGTTAAGGCTGAAACGGTCGAGCGATTCTTCGCGTATTTGTTGGGCATCGTGCCAGCTTTCGAGCATACCGGTTTGGTTCAGGTTGTCCCAAATTTTGTACATTTCCTGTACCAGTTCATGATCGTCGCCTGTTACGGTATCTTTATCTTCTTCCCATTCGGGTAAGGTAGCCGTTTCGAGCACTTCGAAAACCAAAACGGAGTGATGAGCAGTTAACGAACGCCCCGATTCGGTAATGATGTTTGGGTGTTGAAGCCCGTTTTTGTCGCTTACATCAACGAAGGCACTTACCGAGTCGTTAACGTATTCCTGAACGGTATAATTTACGCTGCTTTCGCTGTTCGACGAGCGTGTTCCGTCGTAATCGACACCCAAGCCGCCGCCTATATCAACAAACTCAATTGGAAAACCAAGCTTACACAACTCGGCATAAAATTGCGAAGCTTCGCGCAAAGCGTTTTTAATGCGCCTGATTTTGGTAATTTGGCTTCCAATGTGGAAATGAATAAACCGGAAGCATTCTTCCATCTTGTTTTTTTGCAGAAAATCGCAAGCTTCGAGCAGTTCGCTCGACGAGAGGCCAAATTTACTTACATCGCCGCCCGAGCTCTCCCACTTGCCTGCACCCGAACTGGCTAATTTAATGCGAATACCAATATTTGGCTTAATTTTAAGACGTTTACTTATCGATGAAATTAACTTTAACTCGTTCAGCTTTTCAACTACAATAAAAATTCGTTTGCCCATTTTTTGCGCAAGCAGGGCAAGTTCAATGTAGTCTTCGTCTTTGTACCCATTGCAAATAATGAGCGATTCGGGGTCGGTATTGATTGCAATAATTGCGTGCAGCTCGGGTTTTGAACCTGCTTCGAGGCCAATATTAAATTTTTGGCCATGGCTCACAATTTCCTCAACCACAGGGCGCATTTGGTTAACCTTTATGGGATAAATAATATGGTTTTGCCCTTGGTATCCATATTCTTTTGCAGCTGAGGTAAAGCATTGCGAAATAATATCGATTTGGTTATCCAAAATATCGGGAAAGCGAACCAAAATTGGCGTGGTAACATCGCGCAACGAAAGTTCATCGACCAGCTCCTTTAAATCGACCGAAGCACAACCCTTACGCGGGGTTACAATTACATGCCCGTTTTCGTCGATCGAGAAGTAGTTAACCCCCCAACCATTAATATTGTAAAGCTCTGTTGAGTCTTCAATTCGCCATTTTCTCATTTCAAATACCTGATGATAAAGTTAATTACAAAGGTTAATAAAAACGGTACGAAAATAACAATGATATTTGTTTAAAGCAGGCTTACAAGCAAAAAAGTTTCCAAGAAACAAAATTTGAGCTGTTTTCAATCAAAATGATGGGCAGATATATCGGTTATGCGATTGTATTGCTTCAAATTAATTGATGTCTTTGGTTTCGATGTACCATAGGCCATCATCTTCGGTATATCTTTCTACTGCATGCACCAACATGTATAGTTTTTTATCCTTTGAGTTGATAAACGCATAGCGAATTTTTTGCCCTTTGTTGTTTAATGTTGTTGAGTTAAGCACTTGCGTTTCGTTAAAGCCTTCTGTTTCGACTATCGATACTAACGAAGTGTTGTATTCATAATCGTATTCGGAGTAACAAATAGCAACCTTTTCGCCATAGAAATCTTCCGAAACAAAATTAATCTCTTTCCAATTGTGGCTTTGCGGCAAATATGCATAAAGTTCCATCTGTTGGTTTTCGGGCTTATTAAAATCAAGGGTGTAAATATTGCTGTTTCGGCTTATGCCCACTGAGCCATCTTTTATTAGCCATAAGTTGTAACTGGTATCGAAAAAAGTGTATTCGTGAACAAAATTTAACGACGAGCCTGATGTAATTGTAGCAATTGCAGGCCTGCTAGGATTATGAAAAGTTGGTATCATCAGCATTTGATTATCAAACGGGATTTTTTTAAGTAATGCTTTTTCGGGCATCCAATACTCATTTTCTTTTCGAATAATATCACCTGTAGCTAAATCGACACTTACATAGTTTGAAATACTTGAATACCCGATAGCAGAAGCATAACACCAGCCATTTTCACCAAATTCTACATCAAAAGGGATAAAAGGAAGTTCAAATTCAGCAATTACTTCGAAGCTTGCCAGATCGACATGTTGCATAAGTGCAAAACTTGAAGCAATCATTACCTCTTTCTCATTTTCGGAAACCGAAAAGCTGAAAGGCTTTTTGCTTAGATTCAGCTTTGAAGTCTTACCCGTTTCAAGGTCGATCAATTGCAGTAAATTTGGCGATGTTGTTAGCAATAGCAACTGATTGGTTTGCTTAAAAAAATGCGCATCGAGCACCAAACCCTCAAGTATTTGCAGATTGTATTCTTCGGGATTTGCCAACAAATCAACTACTTCCATTTTAACAGAAATATTGTGCTGGAAAACTAAATCGCCGGAAAGACTGAATGACAAATTGCCCGTATGAGCACCTACATCAAGGTTGTTTCGGTAAACAACAAGTAACATACTATCGCAAGCGCCTTGTTTAATTAATCCACTACTAGCCGAAACAATACTCAACCAATAAGCATTACTGTAAGCCGACCACCATGATTCCGTTTGGCTGTTATTACAAAAGCTCACATAAACCGAATCATAATCATCAAATGTTAGCTCACTAACACCAAAGTCAATACTTACAAAATTGTTTTTCTTTTCAAAAGCAATGATGTAGGTCGCCAATCCAAACCCCTCAACATCAAGCGTTAAAAGGGCCTCCGAACTCAATACATCGGCATAATAAGCAATATTATCGGCACTTTTATATTTTAATTGAGCTTTTCCGTCAATAAACTCTCCGGTCATCGAATTGAATTCTAAGTACAACGGATAATAATATACCTGAAAATTAGCATTGATTGCTGAAGGCAGATATATATTCAAAACACTGTCGTTGTTTGGCACTGCCGAGATGTAAATGGTATCGGCTGAGGTTTCAATGTGGTTTGGCTCACGTTCGTTCAAAAACTTTTTTGAACAGGCACTTGATATGAACACGATAAGCACTAAAATAAAAAAGGTATTTTTTTGCATGGTGTTAAAATTTATAGGTCAAACCTGCTGTAAAAGTGAATTTTCCCAACGACTCGAAATAATCGTCAAACTTTATGACCGATTTGTTATTGTTTGAATCGATGTGGGTAAAACGGTTTAGAATCGACAAAAAATATCCTGCATCGATATTCAAAGCCAAATGTTTTGCCAACCGGGTTTCAAAACCTAATTTTGAAGAAGCAGCTGTTGAAAACGATTTAAGCAAATATGGTGTGTACAACAAGCGGCATTTATTGTTATAGGAAAGCAAACCCGAACCGTGTTCAAGATAAATACTACTTTTCATCGATTTCCCTAAAAAGAACTGATGCTTTAACAAAATACCGTAGTAATTGACATAGGTTTGTTCGCTGTAAGAGCCATAGTAGAAATGAACGCCATCGTTTACATTAATATTTCCGGTAATCGACGATGAATTGTATTGGTTCATATAATTGAACCCTATACTTAATGCATAAACCTTTGTTAGCAAGGGCAAATATTGATATGATAAACTCAACAGGCGAACATTTCTAATGTTCTCGTAAAAGTCGTAAGCTAAGTTGAGCTCAAAACCCAACTGTAACAAGTTGTTGATGCCCTCGTTTGCGCTTGCTGTTAAATAACCATAGCCCGCATTAACACTTATGCTGTTGCGCTGATAAGTGCTCCTTATTGAATCGATATAAGTAGTTGTTTTTGGCTTAGGATGATTGAGTTCCTGAAATGTTTCCTCTGAAATTGAATAGGTTTTGAGCTGATCTTTTGACACTTTACCTTCTGAGAAAATACCATTTGAATTCAATTGAAATGATATTTGATTGTTGCCAAGTTCGGTAATTTTGCAGTGAATGGTGTCGCCTGCAACAGTAATCAACTGATCTTGGGCCAAAAGACTATTAAGGCAACAAGCACCTGCAAGTGCAAAAATGAGCAATAGCTTTTTAATAATCATGAATTTTTTGTGTAGTTAATTAGTTTATAAGTAGGAGTTTAATCTGCGCGTTGTTTCATCGAGGTTGCTGGGTCGGCTCGATTTAAAATCAACAATAATGCCCTGTTTGTCCATAATCATAAAATGAGGAATGCCATTTATCGAGTATTTTTTTTGCAACTCGTTGTAGGTATTTCCCTCAACATAATAATGGTCGCCGTTTACTTTGTATTGTTTGATGCAATTTTCCCATGCATCTTTTTCGCCGCTGCCGCATATGTATACAAACACAACATCTTTTCCCTCGAATTTCTTTTTAAGTTGAGGGGCATACTGAAATTCGCTCCTGCAAGGTCCGCACCATGGTGCCCACACATCGATATACA
>JAFGAF010000080.1 GCA_016933815.1 Prolixibacteraceae bacterium | reverse complement strand
TCAACACTGAGGCTACCTCCGCTAAACATGCCCACTTGCGAAAAAACATCGGGGTTTGCCAATGTGATAACGCGGGTTTGCATGCCTCCCATCGACAATCCGGCCATGGCCCTGTTTTTTTGATCGGCAACAGTGCGGTAATTGGCATCAATCATTGGAACGATGTCGTTTAACAAAGTTTTCATAAACCCATCGGCCCAACCGGTTGGCGGCCATGGCCCCGAGGGGCGTTCTCCTGCCGGTGGACGTGGCATGGTCCATGTACCATTATCCATTACAATAATGAAGGGTTTAGCTTTTCCTTCGGCTATCAAATTGTCCATTATTAAACCTGCTTTCCCTTGAGCCGACCAACCGGTTTCGTTTTCGCCACCGCCATGTTGCAGATACAATACAGGATAACGTTTTTGAGTATCCTTATCGTAACCAGGAGGTGTATAAACAAAGCACCTGCGATGGGTTTGGTTAGTTTCGGAGAAATAAATATGCTCACGAACCTGTCCGTGAGGAACATTTTTAAGTGCATAAAAATCCTGATCGTGCGCCGGAACTTCAATACCACTACCCCAGCGGCTTGCACCATAAAAATACAAGCTGTTCGGATCGGGCACCGAAGCTCCATCGATATTTAACTGGTAATAATGGAAGCCTTCGTCTTGCGGAGCCGATTCGCCGGTCCACACACCGTTTCCGTCGTTTACCAAATCGTATTTTACTGCACCAATATCGAGTTGTACCGATTTTGCATTAGGGGCCGAAATTTGTACCCTCACACGCCCTTCGGAATTAACCATTGGAAATTGACGCCCCGGCTGATTTACCGATGAAGGCTGAAAGTCTTCAACAACTATATTGTTTGACTGTGCATTACAAAAAATGCCAGCCAACATCAAAGCTGTTAAGCAAACTGCTAATTTAAAGTTCATTGTGTTGTTTTTTATTGGTTACTACTTATAATGAATGCCAAAGTACGAACAAAAGGTTGTACCGACTTTTAAATTTAGACACACCTTATGCATTTTTAGACATTTATCCAATATTCAATATAAAATGTCGAATAT
>JAFGAF010000079.1 GCA_016933815.1 Prolixibacteraceae bacterium | reverse complement strand
TCAAAACCAAGTTCTTCGCCCAATCCAACCCTAACGGCCGGAGCTGTTTGTACAACAATATGTTTATCGGGATCGGCAATGGCTTCCCAAACTTCTTCAATGTAATTTTTTTCGATAAGCGCACCGGTTGGACAATGATTTACACATTGGCCACAGTTGGTACAAACCACTTCGTTCATCGATTTTTCGAAAAATGTTGAGATCTTCATTTTATCGCCTTTGTAGGCCACCGAGAGCGCATTTACACCCTGCAATTCGGCACAGGTACGTACACAGCGCTGGCAACGTATGCAACGGCTGTCGTCTTTAATAATCGAAGGCGAATACATATCGACCGAATAAAATTTATGAGGAACAAGATCGATAAAATCCTGCGACATGATTTTATACTCGGCGGCAAGTTCCTGCAATTCGCAGTTGCCGTTTTTGTAGCATTTGGTACAATCGGCATTGTGCTCCGACAGCAACAATTCAATAATTTGCTTGCGCGAATTACGCACTTTAAGGGTGTTGGTGAGCACCTCCATGTTATCGTGGCAAGGTGTTGCACACGAAGCGGCCAGGCGGGTTTGGCCAAGCACTTCGACCACACAAACGCGGCAATTTCCGGCTACACATAAATCCTTATGGTAACAAAGGGTTGGGATAATGATTCCTGCCTCCTTTGCGGCTTCGAGAATGGTTTTTCCTTCGTCAACCTCGTAAACTACGCCGTTTATAGTAATATTGATTTTTTTGCTCATAGTAGTTTGTTTTGTGCTTAGTAAATCATTTCTTCTCTGAAATTTTCAACAATCGACGAGAATGAATTGGCCACCGATTGCCCTAAACCACACTTTGCAGTGAGCTGCATGGTTTCGGTTAATTTTAGCAGCTTATCGAGGTACGATGCGGGTTTTTGGCCCTGTTTAACGGCTTTAATACCAATAAGCAGCTGCTGGCAACCCACCCGGCACGGGGTACATTGCCCGCACGATTCCTCGCGGAAAAATTCGAGGTAATTATCGAGCACGTTAAACATTGAGCGGGTGCTGTTGAAAAGCATCATTGAGCCTCCGGTGGGTAACGAAATACCGGTAAGTTTACCTTTGTAACCAATACTGGTTTCGCCAAAACGTTTGCGTGGAACTAAAAAGCCCGAAGCGCCTCCAACTTGAACGGCTTTGGTATCGCCATCGCCAAACTCATCGACAAAATCCTGAAGGCTCATTCCCAGCTCCAACTCGTAAATACCCGGTTTGGGGGTATCGCCCGATACTGAAAAGAGTTTTGTGCCCCGCGAAAACTGTACGCCAAGGTCGTAAAACTTTTTGGCACCATGTTTAAAAATAGTGAAAGCATGTGCCAGGGTTTCAACATTATTGATTACGGTTGGCTTACCCATGTAGCCCTCGTTGGTTGGGAAAGGGGGTTTGTTTCGGGGTTCGCCCCTGTAGCCTTCCATCGACTCCATTAGGGCGGTTTCTTCGCCACAAATGTAGGCTCCGCTTCCCAAAAATATCTCAATTGAAAAGTCGAAATCAATTTCGTTGCAATAGTATTCGAATTCTTTTATTGCCTTCTCCAAATCGGGGCGCAAAAACTTGTATTCGCCCCTTAAATAAATGTAGCCTTTTTTAGCTCCGGTTATGTGGGCACATATTCCCATGGCTGTTAATACTTTGAAAGGCACTTTTGTAAGAATTTCACGATCTTTGAATGTTCCCGGTTCGCCTTCATCGGCATTACATATTACAAATTTTTGATCGGCTTTGGCCTCGCTGGTCAGTTTCCACTTTAACCCTGTTGGGAAGCCTGCTCCACCGCGACCTTTTAGCTCCGAACTGATGAGTTCATTAATCAGCTCTTGTTTGTCGCGCTGTAAGGTACGACTCAGTATTTTTTCCCAATCGTTTTCATTCCTGAAAATGAAATCGGCCCTTTTTAAGTTATATTGTACTGCCATAATTTCTTATTTCTTAATGTATTCCGAAAGGATTTCGCGTACCCGCCCAGGGGTCAGCTCAGTAAACACCTCATCGTTGATGAGCATGGCCGGTGCTTTATGGCACCAACCCAGACAGTTGGTTTGCAACAGGGTAAACTTTTTATCGTTGGTGGTTTCGCCTACCCCAATTTTTAACATATCTTCAATGGCTAAAAGAATTTGGTTTTTCCCCTTCATGGAACAGGTTATGGTTTTGCATACCCTGATTACGTATTTGCCCATTTTTTTGTATTCCAGAAAAGAATAAAAGGAAGCTGTGCCAAAAACCTCGGCAGCAGGAAGGTCGAGTTCACGGGCAATTTTTATCATGGTTTCGTCCGACAGGTAGTTTTCTTGTTCAACTACCCCTTGCAAAATAGGCAAAAGCTTATCGCGCGTGCGCCCATGTTGCTCGGCCAACTGAGTAATCAATCCG
>JAFGAF010000560.1 GCA_016933815.1 Prolixibacteraceae bacterium | reverse complement strand
TTTACTTTGTTCATGCTCGGTACAGCCAACATTGGTGCTACAAGCATTAAAGGGGGCGATTATTATTGGGTTTCGGGCGAAAAGAAATATTCCGAAGTAGTTTTGGATAGCTGGACCGAAGAAACCAAAAATACAGCAACCTATCCACGACTTACCACTACAAGCGGCGACAATAATTTCCGCAGTTCCGATTACTGGCTATACAGTTCCGATCGTTTCGATTTGTCGAAGGTGCAGTTGACTTACGCTTTGCCACAAAGCGTTATTGGCAATTCGTTTATCAAAGGTTTGAATATCCATTTAAGCGGAAGCAACTTGCTTACAATTTCGAAGAATAAGGATATTATGGAATTAAACATTGGAGGTTCGCCTCAAACCCGATTCTATAATTTGGGTATCAAAGCTGTGTTTTAATGCGTAAATAAAAATTTTTAAAAGATATGAAGACAAAATTAATCATATTATTCGCTTTTGTTGTTCTGTTAACCGCTTGCGAAGATTTATTCTCGCCGGCCGATATGAACAACCGAAAGTTGGAAGACATATACAACGATGCGGCATTTGCCCAAGGGCTTTTGTTGAACGGATACGTGAGGCTTCCCTCGGGTGGGTATTCGTTTAACGATGTAGCAACCGACGACGCTGTGTCGAACGATCCCAACAATCCTTATTTGTTAATGGCTACCGGACAATGGTCGGCAATGAACAACCCAGTTGAACAATGGACCGGTGCTTTTGCTGCCATTCAGTATTTGAACATTATTTTGGCCGAAACCGATTCGGTTAATTGGGCAAAAACCGGAAAATATACCAGCGAAATGTTTAACGATCGCACCAAAGGCGAAGCTTATGGTTTACGGGCACTTTTCCTATTCCATTTGCTTCAGGCACATGGTGGCTGGACTACCGATGGCCAACTGCTTGGGGTACCAATTATTACCGAACCTCTCGATGGTGAATCGGATTTTACCATGCCACGTAATACTTTCAGTGAGTGTATTGCTCAAATATATACCGATTTGGATATGGCCGAAAGCTATCTGCCACTCGATTTTGAAGATGTAGCCGATGAATCGCAAATTCCTGCTAAATATACAGGTAAAACAACCGTTTCGGACTATAACAGGGTTTTTGGTTCGTACAACCGCCAGCGTTTAACTTCGCGCATTGTTAAAGGTATTAGGGCAAAAGTGGCTCTGTTGGCTGCCAGTCCTGCTTATCGCGAAGGTACAAATGCCAGTTGGGAAGATGCTGCAAATGCTGCTGCCGAAGTGCTTAACCTTATTGGTGGTGTATCGGGCATGGCAAGCAATGGTGGCTACTGGTATGCCAAAGCCAATGCCGACGAGATCAACGCAATTGAATCGGGTAAAAACCCGGCCGAAATACTTTGGCGCACCAATGTAGGCGAAAGTAATGGTTTGGAAACCGAAAACTATCCGCCAACACTTTATGGTAATGGCAGGGTAAACCCAACCCAAAACCTGGTCGATGCTTTTCCAATGTTAAATGGTTACCCCATTAGCGATTCAAACAGTGGCTACAATCCAAATAAACCCTACGAAAACCGCGATCCGCGTTTGGCTATGTACATTGTGGTACATGGCAGTAAAATGGGGCCAACCAATTCAACCATCCAAACAAAGGTTGGAAAAACAAAGGATGGCCTCGATAATATTGCAACATCGACACGTACCGGATATTACATGCGTAAATTGTTGCGCGAAGATGTAAACCTTAATCCAACCAGTGCAACATCGCAAAAGCACTATGTGCCTCACATGCGCTATACCGAGCTGTTTTTGATTTATGCCGAAGCAGCCAACGAAGCCTGGGGCCCCGATGGTGCCGGTCCTAACGGGTTTACTGCCCGTGATGTAATTGCAGCATTAAGGCAGAGAGCTGGCATCGATCAACCCGACAGCTACCTTGCTTCGGTTGGCAGCAAAGAACAAATGAGGGCGCTGATACGTAACGAACGCAGGCTCGAATTGTGTTTCGAAGGATTCCGTTTTTGGGATTTGCGCCGTTGGAAAGAAAACATTTCGGAACCTGTTTCGGGAATGAAGATTTCTGCCGACGATCAATTGGCAATTACCCAAATTGAAAAAAGGCAATACACCGATTATATGTACTATGGCCCGCTGCCATACAGCGAAGTGTTAAAGTGGAATTTGACACAAAATGCAGGATGGTAATATAAATTTTAAAAGAAATGAAGATGAAGAAAATAATTGTTTTATCACTGATCGTGTTTTCATTGTTCACTGCATGTCATAATCAGCCCTGGGATTTCCCCGATTACGATTATACAACAGTTTACTTCCCGTATCAAACGCCTGTGCGTACCCTGATATTGGGCGAAGACATATACGATAATACGCTCGATAATGATCATAAATGCCGAATTATGGCTACCATGGGTGGTGTTTATGCCAATGAAGAAGATAGAGTGCTTGACGTTGTTGTTGACAATTCGCTTTGCAACAACCTGAAATTCGACAGCGATTCGGGAGCCAACGTTATGCCGATGCCCGAAAGCTACTATTCGCTCGATCAAAGCATGCAGATTGTTATTCCGGCAGGTGCCGAAAGCGGCGGTATCGAAGTTCAGTTGAGCGACGCATTTTTTGCCGATCCGATGGCTATTAAAAATACCTACGTTATTCCGTTGCGAATTCAATCGGTTACCAATGCCGATTCTATTTTGAGAGGCAACCCAAACGTCAGTAATGCCGACCCGCGCATTGTTGACGAGTGGGCCGATGCTCCAATGGATTATGTTTTATACTGCGTTAAGTACATCAACCCATGGCATGGCGCATACTTAAGGCGTGGTGTCGATGTGGGAAAAGGCAACAATGGCAACACTGCCCTCGACACAACACTTGTTTATAGCAACGAGTATGTTGAGCGCGATCAAGTAGTTTATATGAACACCATTTCGATGGACGAGGTAGCCCTTTCGTTGGTTACCCGCGATAAAGGAAGCGACGACGATGTTGCGTTCGAACTTAGGATTAAAATTGGCGCCGACGGTAAATGCCAGGTAATGAGTGCCGATGGTGCTCCGTATTCTGCAACCGGAAGCGGTGAGTTTGTTAACGATGGCGACGAGTGGGGAAACAAAGCCCGCGACGTGATGTACCTGAATTACAGTGTCGATTTTGGAACATCAACACATAATATTACTGATACATTGGTGGTAAGGGATAGAAATGTGAAAATTGAAACTTTTACCCCGGTTGTGATTAGATAGTTAGATTCGATTAATTAGTTCGCCGGTTAGCTGCCGGAAAAGGGGCGGTTGGAAACAGCTGCCTCTTTTAAATATATTATTAACCTGTAATTATTTATAATGTATCAAGCACATTTCAAATAAGTTCCGATTTATCGTTGTTTTTTGTTTGATACATACATTTTAAAATCGGCCGGGGCTTAATTTGCCTTGGCCGTTCTTTTACATTGTTGACAAGTTTATGGTGTCCATTTTATTTTTAAGGTTCATATTTTGCTTTAATGTACTTAATAGTGGTCCGAAAGTGCGTTTTTTATCTGAAATTGAAAACCTATTATCTAAAATTGTAACCCCAAAAGAACTAGCTTACCTATTTTTATACCCTAGGGTTCAATTTAATTTCGATACGCAGCCCTGTTTAACAATTAATTATTCGGTCATGATCAGAAATAAATTAAAAATTGCGTTGAAAAGCTGTTTGGCTTTTGGGATTATCATTTTGTTGCTGGCAACTAATGCTTATTCGCAAGAAATAATCAATTTGTACAACGGCGCTATTCCATCGTCGAAAAAATCCGATTTAGTTGAAGTGTTTAACTCTGGCATGTACAGGGGAGTTACCGAACCAACATTGGAAGTTTTTCTGCCATCGCCCGATAATGCAAAAGGCATTGGGGTAATTGTAATCCCGGGCGGAGGGTACAGTGTGGTTGTATATCAGGGCGAAGGTGTGTCAACGGCTAAGGAATTGGTTGCCAACGGAATTGCTGCTTTTGTGCTGAAATACAGGCTGCCCAACGACGATATAACGCTCGATAAAAAGAACGGTCCCTTGCAGGATGCCCAACAAGCCATTAAGCTGGTGCGCGAAAATGCCCAAAAATGGGGAGTCGATCCTCAAAAAATTGGCGTTATGGGTTTTTCGGCCGGAGGACACTTGGCTTCGTCGTTGGCTACTCATTTTAACAATCATCTTATCGAAAACGAAAATAATACAAGCCTTCGCCCCGATTTCCAGATTGTTGTGTATCCGGTAATAAGCATGACCGATGCGTTGACCCATCCCGATTCGCGCAAGCAACTTTTGGGTGAAACACCTTCAACTGCCGATATTGAGCTCTTTTCAAACGAAATGCAGGTTAGTGCCGATTGCCCTCCGGCTTACATAACCCATGCTGCCGACGATAAACTGGTTGATGTTGATAACAGCATTGATTATTTCGAAGCGCTTCGGAAAAATAATGTTCCGGTTGAAATGCACATTTACCCTAAAGGCGGTCATGGTTTTATTTTCAGGCACAAGGGATGGGCCGAACCCATGTTTAAGTGGATCGATCAACTTTAAAAAACAACTATTTTAACTATAAATTAGTAAATCATTTAAAATGAAAAAATTCTATCTAATTATTCCTGCATTGCTCTTGTGGTGCCTTGTTGCTTTCTCGCAACAAAGTAATCTTGTTACTCCTGCCGGTTTCGATCAGTTAAACGACGAAATTGCAAAAGGAAAAACCGAAGTGGTACAATACAAATCGAAAACTGTTGGTACCAAGCGGAATGTGCGTATTTACACCCCGCCTGCTTACAATAAAAAGACCGAATATCCGGTGCTGTATTTGTTGCACGGCATTGGAGGCGACGAAAACGAATGGCACAACGGTGGTGTACCGCACATCATTTTCGATAACCTGATTGCTGAAGGCAAAATGGAACCAATGATTGTGGTAATGCCCAACGGACGCGCCATGAAAAACGACAGGGCCGAAGGCAATATCTTCGACAAAGAAAAAGTTGAAGCTTTTGCCACTTTCGAAGCCGATTTGCTCAACGATTTAATCCCTTTTGTTGAAAAGAAATACTCGGTAAACAAAAATCGCGAGTTTCGTGCCATTGCAGGTTTGTCGATGGGTGGTGGCCAATCACTCAATTTTGGATTGGGCAACCTCGATCGCTTTGCATGGGTAGCCGGTTTTTCGTCGGCACCAAACACCAAAGCACCCGAACAATTGCTGCCCGATACCGAAAAAGCAAAAAATATGCTCAAGCTTTTGTTCATTTCGTGTGGCGACAATGACAATCTGATCAATATTAGTAAACGTACGCACGATTACTTAACTGCCAATTCGGTGCCTCATATTTACAGGGTTATTCCGGGTGGAAAGCACGATTTTGAGGTGTGGAAAGATGGCGTGTACCAATATGTGCAAATGCTGTTTAAACCTGTTGAGTTAAGCTCGAATGTTAGTACTTTAAAAGATGCTTACAAAGGCAAGTTTGTAATAGGTACAGCACTTAATACTCCTCAAATTACAGGCAAAGCAGTTGAAGAGGTAAACATTATTAAAACACATTTCAACTCAATAGTAGCCGAAAACTGCATGAAAAGTGGCCCGATTCAACCCCGCGAAGGTGAATTTGATTTTACGCTGGCCGATCAGTTTGTAGAGTTTGGTGTGCAAAACAATATGCACATTGTTGGCCACACGCTTATTTGGCACTCGCAAGCCCCACGTTGGTTTTTTACCGACAGTGCCGGAAACCAGGTGTCGGCCGAAGTTTTAAAGGAGCGAATGAAAAATCACATTTATACCGTTGTTGGCCGCTATAAAGGCAAAGTAAACGGTTGGGATGTTGTTAACGAAGCCATAAACGACGATGGCTCGTTCCGTAACAGTCGTTTTTATCAAATTTTAGGCGAAGATTTCATCAAATATGCTTTTCAATATGCACACGAAGCTGATCCCGAAGCCGAGTTGTATTACAACGATTATTCAATGTCGGTTCCAGGAAAAAGAAGTGGTGTAGTGGCAATGGTTAAAAAATTGCAAGAACAGGGCGTAAAAATTAGTGGTATTGGTATGCAAACCCATGTGGGGCTCGACTATCCCGAACTATCGGAGTTTGAAGCAAGCATGAAAGCATATGGCGATTTGGGTGTGAAAGTTATGATTACCGAAATGGATGTGAGCGTTTTACCAACTCCTGAGTGGGGGCGTGGTGCCGATATTGCTACAAATATCGATTATCAGGCTAAATACAACCCTTACACCCAAGGCTTACCCGACAGTGCAAGCGTACAACTCGAAAACAGGTATGCCGAATTTTTTAATCTTTTTATGAAATACGATTTTGTAAGCCGTGTTACTGTTTGGGGCGTAACCGATGCCAACTCGTGGAAAAACGGTTTCCCCGTTCGCGGAAGAACTGATTATCCATTGCTGTTCGATCGTAATAACCAACCCAAATCGGTTGTACAACATTTAATTGATTTGGCTGCAACAAAACAATAATTTTTAACAAGAAAATGGTGCATTTGGGTAACTTACAGATTAGTAGTATTGCAAGTGGCTTATTATAGTAGAATAAAAAATATGAAGAAAATTACATTACAAAAAATGGTTTCGGGCAAGGCCTCATTATTTGTTGTTCTTTTAACTGCATTAACCTTATCGGGTTTTGCAAAAAACAACAAAAAAGATAGCACTATTCCTGTTTTTTCAAATTTCAGGTACGAAGGCAAAGATCAGGTTTATATCGATAATCCGCTAAAAACCGACGAGTTTTACAGCCCCATTATTCAGGGTTGTTATCCCGATCCGGCCATCACCCGCAGGGGCAACGATTATTTTTTGGTTCACTCATCGTTTGCCATGTTTCCAGGTGTACCTATTTTTCATTCAACCGATTTGGTAAACTGGAAACAAATTGGCCATGTGCTCGACCGTACTTCGCAGTTAAAAGTCGAAGATTGCGGAATAAGCGCCGGTGTTTATGCTCCGGCCATTAAATACAATCCAAACAACAAAATGTTTTACATGATTACCACCCAGTTTTCGGGAGGTTTCGGTAACATTGTAGTTAAAACAAACGATCCGTTCAAAGGGTGGAGCGATCCGTACAAACTTAAGTTTAACGGTATCGATCCTTCGTTGTTTTTCGATGACGATGGCAAGGCTTACGTTGTACACAACGATGCTCCCGATCAGGGCAAAGAGCTTTACAACGGCCATAGGGTTATTAAAATATGGGATTACGACGTTGAAAATGATCAGGTAATCGAAGGTACCGATAAAATCATTGTCGATGGAGGTGTCGATTTGTCAAAAAAACCAATTTGGATTGAAGCTCCACATATCTACAAAAAAGATGGAAAATACTATCTGATGTGTGCCGAAGGTGGTACCGGAGGCTGGCACAGCGAAGTGATTTTCAAAAGCGATAGCCCGCGTGGACCTTATGTTCCTGCACCAAGCAACCCAATTCTTACCCAACGCCATTTTCCCGCCGATCGTGATAATAAGGTCGATTGGGCAGGTCATGCCGATTTGGTTGAAGGCCCCGACGGAAAATATTACGGAGTGTTTTTGGCTGTTCGTCCTAACGAAGAAAACCGTGTGAATACCGGCCGCGAAACATTCATCCTTCCGGTTGACTGGAGCGGAGAGTTTCCGGTTTTCGAAAATGGTTTGGTGCCGCTTGAACCAAAATTAAAAATGCCCAAAGGGGTAACAAATAAAACGGGTAAAGATGGTTTTATGCCAAACGGTAATTTTGTTTATACCGACGATTTTACCGCAGAAAATCTCGATTACCGTTGGATTGGTCTTCGTGGGCCACGTGAAAATTTTGTAGTAAAAACTAAAAACGGCATTCAAATTACTCCATTCGAAACCAACATTAAAGAGGTGAAACCAACATCGACATTGTTTTTACGCCAAATGCACCGCAATTTCTCGTACAATGTCTCTGTCGATTACCAGCCAAAATCGGAAACTGACTTGGCAGGTATTGTTGCCCTGCAAAGCGAGGTTTTCAATTATGTGTTTGGGGTTACCAAAAAAGGCGATGATAATTACATTGTACTGCAAAAAAATTATCGCAAAGGTCGTTGGGGCCGTCAAACCGAATCGGAAATATTGGCCAGTGCCAAAATCGATATCAGCTCACCCGTGCAATTGCAGGTTGCTGCCAATGGCGATAAGTACGAATTTTCGTATGCACTGAACGGCGAAGACTTCCAAACATTGGGAGGTACCGTTTCGGGCGATATACTTTCGACCGATGTGGCCGGTGGTTTTACGGGTTGCTTGTTGGGCTTGTATGCAACCAAAACAAACGATGCTTTGCCTGAATAGGTATTCTTTAGTTCATAAATAGTTTAGTTATGTTAGTAAAGTGGATTTTTATAGGGGTAGTGATGGTTTTGGGATTGCAGGCTTGCAGCACTAAAACCGAAACAACCCCTTTCACCAACCCCGTAATGTGGGCCGATGTGCCCGATATGTCGATAACCCGTAATGGTAGCGATTTTTTCCTTATCAGCACAACAATGCACCTTATGCCCGGAGCTCCGGTAATGAAGTCGCGCGATTTGGTGCACTGGGAAATTGCCAGCTATGTTTTCGACAGCCTTACCGATCATTCGGGATACGATTTAATAGACCGAACGGTTTATGGACGTGGCCAGTGGGCATCTTCAATACGTTATCACAACGAGAAATACTATGTTCTTTTCTCGCCAAACGATCAGCCTTTCAGTTCGTACATTTATCAATGCAACGATCCGTCGATGGGCAACTGGCAGTTGTTAACCCGTACTCAACATTTTCACGATGCATCGCTGTTTTTCGACGACGATGGACGGGTGTATGTTTTTTATGGAACAGGGCAGTTGCGTGAGTTAAAAAGTGACCTCTCGGATGTTAAACCCGATGGTGTTGATATGAAAATTTTTGAGCGCGATGCCGACGAAACCGGATTGCTGGAAGGAAGCCAAATGATTAAGCATAACAACAAGTACTATTTGCTCATGATTTCGTGGCCGCGTAATAAACCTCGTCGCCAGTTGTGCTATCGTGCCGATAATATTACTGGCCCTTACGAAAAGAAAGTGATACTTGAAGATGATTTTGCCGGCTTCCCGTATTGCGGTCAGGGGTCTATTATCGACGATAAGAACGGGAATTGGTACGGTTTAATATTCCAGGATCGGAATGGTGTTGGCCGTGTGCCCTTGCTGATGCCTGTGCGTTGGGAAGACGGATGGCCCATGCTGGGCGATGAAAATGGTAAAGTGCCTTTACATTGGCAAACTCCACTTAAATCTTACGATACTGGTAAACGTATAGTCGAAAGCGACGACTTTGCTTCGGAAAAGCTAAAAATTAACTGGCAGTGGAATCATAACCCTGTAAATTCAGCATGGTCGTTAACCGAACGGGCAGGTTATTTGAGGTTGAAAACCAGTAGGGTAGTCGATAATTTGTTTCTGGCGCCCAATACAATTACTCAACGCATGGAAGGGCCAAATTGCAGTGGTGTTGTGGCTATCGATGTGTCAAACATGCTCGATGGCGATGTGGCAGGCTTTAGCGCTTTTAACGGCGATGCAGGCCTTTTATCAATAAGCATTAGCGACAGTAAAAAATACTTGTCGATGGCAAAAAACTCGGTTCACCTCGATAATAGAACAAAGGCAGTTACAGGTGTCGATGTTGATGTTGTAGAACGTGTTGAAATTGAAAATGATATGGTTTATTTGCGTATCGATGCCGATTTTAACCTGAACAAGGATTTGGCTACATTCTATTATAGTTTCGACAACGAAAACTGGACTGCAATTGGCTCCGAGTATAAAATGATATTTGACTATCGGAGACTCTTTATGGGTAGTAAATTCGCAGTTTTCAATTATGCCACCGAGCAAATCGGCGGATACATCGATGTCGATTTTTTTGAATACAACAGAACGATTCATTAAAAAGATTTGTATATGGGTTTACTCGCAGCACGCAAATTTTTGGTCTTTTTTTTCTTATTTGCTATTGGCTTTCAGAATCTGAATGCACAGAATTCCGATTCGATCTCCGATGAAGTTATCTATAAGGATTTTAAGACTGAGTTCATGTTTGAAGCCAAGGTGAAAATTGGCAATATGATCAATGTTGGCGAAAGTAAGCGTGGAGTAAGACGCGTTATACCAATTACCGGAGGAACATTCATTGGCCCAAAAATAAAAGGCGAAGTATTGCCCGGTGGCGAAGATTGGCAACTGGTTCGCCCCGATGGTGATACCGAATTATATGCACGTTACCTTTTGAAAACCGATGACGGACACGTTATTCAGATAATTAATCAGGTGTTGATGCACATGGGAACACCAACCGAAGGTTTCTACTGCCGTTCGGTTATCGATTTGGAAGCTCCTGTCGATAGCCACTACGATTACTTGAATCATTCAGTATTTATTGGAACACTCAACATGCCAACGTTAGATCAGGGCGAAGAGCCTTATGTTATAATTGGTGTTTATAAATTGCTTTAGCTTAAATCAATATTTGAAAATATATCGTTATGAGAAAGTTTAGGTACACATTAAAAAGAAATTATTTGCTTATGTGCGTGGTGCTGATTTCGGCCTTGCATTTTACAGCATGTGCTAATGGTAATGGTGATCAACAAAAAGATCAAACCACCGGAAAATTTGTACACCGTGCAGCGGGCAATCCCTACTTGCCATTATGGGAGCATTTGCCCGATGGCGAGCCACGTGTTTTTGAAGATCCCGATAATCCGGGGAAATTAAGAGCCTATATTATTGGTTCGCACGATGTGCGTTTCAGAAGTTATTGCGGACCCGATATTCGAATGTGGTCGGCTCCGGTTGAAAACCTGGCCGAGTGGCGCGACGAAGGCCCAATTTTTACATACAATATTGAAGATCAGTGGGACGTAATGTATGCGCCCGACCTGGTTGAGGTAAAGCGTAAAGATGGCACCAAAGATTATTACCTGTTTCCACACAGTCGTGGCCGCCATCGCGAAGCGATGGTTTGCAAAGGAAGCCGCCCCGACGGGCCTTTTACACCTATAAACCTTACCGAAGATGGAACACGTACAGTGCCGGGCAGTATTCTGGGTTTCGACCCTGC
>JAFGAF010000559.1 GCA_016933815.1 Prolixibacteraceae bacterium | reverse complement strand
TTGGCGCTGGTGCTTGCTGCTTTTGTGCTGGTGGTGCTTTTTAATCAAAAAAAGCTAAAAGAGAAAAACCGCTCGTTGTACCACCAAATTACCGAGCAAAAGAAACTGCTCGAAAAATCGGTGCCCGAAACCGCTGCGCCTGCTGCCGTCGGGCTTGTTGAAGGTGCAAGTATCGAAAATAACGAATTGATGGAAAGCCTCAATGCGCTGATGCGTAACAAACAAGCTTATACCGAAGCCGGTATTACCCGCAAAGCGGTGGCCGATATGCTGAACACCAATGAAACCTACCTTTTCGAAGCCATCAAAAAATGTTATAACCTTACCTGGGGCGAGTATCTGAATGTGCTGCGCCTCGACCATGCACGCGACATGTTGGCCACGCCCAACTGCGATCTCACCATCGAAGCCGTAGCCATCGACTCGGGATTTGGCTCGCGTAACACCTTTTACCGTCTGTTTCGCGAGCGCTTTGGGCTAACGCCGGTTGAGTTCCGAAATTTTGCCTGTGAGAAAAAAGGATAATCCATACGTTTTAACCACGAAGAACACAAAGAATACCCACAAAGGAACAACAGCGTTTTTTTGCCTTCATTTTTTTTTCACTGCAAAGCAGCAATGATTCATAATTCTATTTCTCTGTACTCCTTGTCACGGTGCTCGCTCCCTCTATCTATATATTTTCCATTTTCCCATTCCCACTCGATAAGCCATCAACCCATTATTACAATATTCCAGTATTCCATAAAAGCTCACTCCGCGTCATAGTGATTGAAAATATTTTGTGGTGAAAAATGTTCAAAGTGGACAGATCGTAAATCGATTTTTACGATCTGTCCATTCTGTTTCGTATAAAAATTCAACATTTGCACGCTTGATTTTTTAACCAATAATTCGCCACATTACTTGCTTTCCGGAAAATAACATCCTTGTAAACAAAACATATTCAATTAATTGCTGATATGATACAAAGTTTTTCTGATTTGAGACAAGCTTTTTTTGCCTCAAAAGTACATTCGTGCAAAATTTTTAATGTATGACACAAAATAATTTGCAGTACCCCCGTGTACCCTCCGATAATTGCTACCTCTACGTACTCGCCACCGGTGAAATGCAATACCAAATTGGCATGGCCGGAAAGCCCAACCTGGATGACTGCACACCATTATATAATAACAATAACAAAAACAACGAAGCAAAGGAGGCAGTCCCTATTTCTGCCCGGCTGGTGTATTACCGCCATTTCGACGATACCCTGACGGCACTGGCCTACAAACGCCTGCTCGAAAGCATGGCACCCCGCT
>JAFGAF010000558.1 GCA_016933815.1 Prolixibacteraceae bacterium | reverse complement strand
TGGGAATTCGCAAACAGTACGAACCTTTATTGCTGGTGCCCATTGCTTTTGGTGTAATTTTGGCCAATTTGCCAGGTGGCGGTATGGGGGTTGTGCCTGCAAATTTTATTCAGTTAGACGGCTTAAAACAGTTCGCCGATCCATCGCACGATTTGATTGCCATGGAAATGGAGCACCGATACATGAACTTGTTCGAAATTGCTCACGAGTATGGCATCATGAACTTCTTGTATTATACTTTGATTAAAACAGGCCTGCTGCCTCCAATTATTTTTATGGGTGTAGGTGCATTGACCGATTTTGGCCCCATGTTGCGTAACTTAAGGCTTTCGTTGTTTGGAGCAGCAGCTCAATTGGGGATTTTTTCGGTGCTTTTAGCCGCAATAGCAGTAGGCTTTACACCGCAGGAAGCCGGTTCGCTGGCTATTATTGGTGGTGCCGATGGCCCAACCGCAATTTATACTACCATAAAATTGGCTCCGCATTTATTGGGACCCATTGCCATTGCTGCTTATTCGTACATGGCTTTGGTGCCTGTAATTATTCCTTTGGTTGTTAGGCTTACATGCTCAAGCAAGGAGTTGAAAATAAATATGAAGGAAATGGATAAAATGTATCCTTCTAAACATCAAATCAAAAATCTGAAAGCAGTAAAAATTGCTTTCCCTATTGTTTTAGGTATTGTAATTGCATTTTTTGTTCCTTCGTCAGTGCCTTTATTGGGTATGTTGCTGTTTGGTAACTTGGTGAAAGAAATTGGCACCAACACTTCACGTTTGTCCGAAGCTGCAAGTGGACCAATTATGAATGCTGCAACAATTTTCCTTGGTTTAACCGTAGGGGCAACTATGACCTCCGAAGTGTTTTTGAATGTTCAAACTTTGGGAATTATTGTTGGAGGTTTTCTGGCTTTCGCCATTTCGGTGGCCGGAGGTATTTATGCTGTTAAGCTTTATAACTTGATGGCCAAAAAGAAAATTAACCCGTTAATTGGGGCTACCGGATTGAGTGCTGTACCTATGGCCTCGCGTGTAGCTAACGAAATAGCTTTGAAATACGATAGTAAAAATCACGTGCTGCAATATTGCATGGCCAGTAACATTTCAGGTGTAATTGGTTCGGCTGTTGCTGCCGGCGTTTTGATATCGTTTTTGGGCTAAAATGTTTGTTTGTGATTTTAAACCCTGCCATATTTTTTATGGTGGGGTTTTTTATTAAAAAAGAGAAGCCCTTTTTAGAACTTCTCTTGTGTGTTTTATACCAATGAGAGATTGATCATCAGCTGTTTATAGGATAATGTTTAATCAAACATTCCTCTCATTTTCTCAAAAAAATCTTTCTTCCCATCTTTATGCTTTGGTGCTTCTTGAAAATTGGGTTGTTGATCAAGTTTTTCAAGAAGTTTTTTCTCTTCGGCGGTTAATCGGTCGGGCACCCATGAGTGAATACGAACCAATAAATCGCCTTTACCGTAACCGTTAACATCGGGTAAGCCTTTGCCCCTGATGCGCAATATTTTTTCGGGTTGAGTCCCGGCATCAATTTTAACTTTCACGCGGCTGTCAACAGTTGGTATCTCGGCTGTTGTGCCCAGTGCTAATTTTGGTAAGGTTAAGAATAAGTTGTAAATAAGATCGTTTTCATCGCGGATTAACTCAGGGTGTTCTTCTTCCTGTATCAGAACAATAAGGTCGCCATTAATGCCGCCCCTTCGTGCTGCGTTTCCCTTTCCGCTCATCGATAATTGCATGCCTTCGGCCACACCGGCTGGAATATTCATGCTAATCACCTCGTCGCTTTTTACAATTCCTTCGCCGTAGCAAACCGTACATTTATTGGTAATAATTTTGCCATCGCCGCCACAAGTTGGGCACACCGAAGTGGTTTGCATTTGCCCTAAAAAAGTATTTGAAACGCGGGTTACCTGGCCACTTCCATGACAGGTGGAACAGGTTGAGTAGGAGCCGTCTTTTGCTCCTGATCCGTGGCATGCTGTACAAGCTACGTATTTATTTACTTTAATTTTTTTCTCAACACCATTGGCAATTTCCTGCAAATTTAATTTTACTTTCACCCTAAGGTTTTGTCCACGCGAAACCCTTTGTCCACGCGAGCGACCACCACCGCCGCCAAATCCGCCAAATCCGCCAAAGTGACCGCCAAAAATATCGCCAAACATCGAGAAAATGTCGTCCATGTTCATGTTTTGTCCGCCAAATCCCGACGCACCATTCATGCCTGCATGTCCATATTGGTCGTATCGTTGTTTCTTTTCGGCATTACTAAGCACTTCGTATGCTTCGGCAGCTTCCTTGAATTTTTCTTCGGCTTCTTTGTCGCCGGGGTTTTTATCGGGGTGAAATTGTATTGCCTTTTTCCGATAAGCTTTTTTGATCTCATCGGCACTGGCATTTTTACTTACTCCTAAAACCTCATAGTAATCGCGTTTGCTCATTTTTAATCTCCTTGTGTTTATTCACCAATTACCACCTTGGCAAAGCGAATCACTTTGTCATTTAATAAATATCCTTTTTGAACAACGTCAACAATTTTGCCTTTTTGCTCCTCGTTAGGGGCCGGAATTTTTGTTATTGCTTCGTGCAAGTCGGTATCGAAATCCAATCCGGTTGCTTCAATTTCTTTAACGCCGTTTTGTTTAATAAAACCGATGAAGCGTTTGTGAATCAGTAGCAAGCCTTCTTTTACTGCTTCGGAATCTTTTGCTTCTTCCATCGATTTCAACGCACGTTCAAAATCGTCGATAACCGGTAAAATGTTAAGCATGATACCTTCACCGGCAGTTTTTATCAACTCCATTTTCTCTTTGAGTGTACGTTTTCTGAAGTTGTCGAACTCGGCTTGCAGGCGCAGCAGTTGATCGTTCTTTTGTGCTATAGTTTGTTCCAGTTCTTCGATTTTATCGGCTGAACTGTCTTTTTTGTTCTTTTTTGGTTTTTTCACCTCTTTTTCGTTGGTAGTTTTTTCAGTATTTGTGTTTTCATCAACAGTTTTTTCTTGTTGAATTTTATCCTCTTCCTGTTTCATAATTTTCTTAAAATTTTTAACCGCCACAAAAATACAAATATTCTGCCACAAAAGCTTTTCGGACAATATGACACTGTTTTAAATGGTATTTTCTGATTAGTGTTTTTTTGGCCGAAAATTATGTTGACTTATTTGTTTGAAATGACTAAATTACCTTTCGTTATTTATAACTTCA
>JAFGAF010000078.1 GCA_016933815.1 Prolixibacteraceae bacterium | reverse complement strand
TGATCTTTGTTTTGATCTTGGTTCTGATCTTGTTGTTGATCCTGATTCTTATCTTGATTTTGGTCTTGATTCTGATCCTGATCTTGGTTTTGCTGCTGTTGCTGTTGTTGCTGTTGTTGTTGCTCTTTCATTTTTCGGGCAAACTCAAGATTGTATTTGGCTTCCATGTCGGAAGGGTTGTTGCGTAATGCGTTTTTGTATGCTTCGATACTTTCATCGAGTTTTTGTTGGCCGAGCATGGCGTTGCCGTAGTTAAAATGTACTTTCGCTTTTTCTTCATTTGATGACGCAAGTTGTAAGGCTTGCTCGAATTGCGACGCTGCTTCTGCCATTTTGTTTTGTTTAAACAGCGAGTTGCCAATATTGAAAGTTGCCTTCAGATCGTTGTTTTTTTTGTCGAGTGCTTTGCGGTATGCTACTTCGGCATTAACAAAGTTAACCGAGTCGATATGGCTTGAGTCGGAATTTTCGACTGCATTTTTGTAGTACCTGTTGCCTTCGCGTATAAAACGCCTCTCTTTTTGCCCGTAACCAAGCAAAGTAATTAGCATGAATAGTATGATTATGCTGCTTCTCATCTTTTTTTTACTTTTTAAATAACTTCACTTTCTTCAGATACTTATTTTTTCTTTCCATAATGAAAAGTTCGATAGCCAGTAAAAGCAATGCCAGCGCTACAAAGTAGAAGAATTGGTCGTTGTATTCTGAATAAACCTTCGATTCGAGTTCGGTTTTTTGCATTTTGTTTATTTCGTCGAATATTGCGTTGATGCCAACTTCGGTATTGTTGGCGCGAATGTACTTTCCACCGCCGGCTGCGGCAACTTCCTGCAATGTTTTTTCGTCGAGCTTGGTAACAACCACGTTGCCGTCTTTGTCTCGTCTGAATTCTTGTTGCCCCGAAGCATTGTTCATTGGTATTGGTGCCCCTTGTGGCAAGCCCATTCCAATGGTGTGTACTATAATTTTGTTTTCGGATGCCAAACGGGCCATCTCAACCGGATCGTCTTCATGGTTTTCGCCATCGGTAATAATTATGATGGCTTTGCTGCTTTCGCTGTTGGGTGTAAACGATTTTGCTGCAAGGTCGATGGCTGCTCCAATTGCGGTGCCTTGCTTAGGTACAACCGAGGTGTTTATGGCCGATAGAAAAAGTTTGGCCGATGAATAATCGGTAGTAATTGGTATTTGAACGTAGGCATCGCCGGCAAACACAATAAGCCCAATTTTATCGTTGTTAAGCCTTTCGGTTAAGCGCGAAATGGCTCTTTTTGCCCTTTCGAGCCGGTTGGGCTGTATGTCTTCGGCCAACATACTGTTCGAAACATCGAGTGCAATAACAATTTCGACACCTTCGCGCTTAATTTTCTCAAGCTTTGCACCAAACTGAGGCCTGGCCAAAGCTACAATGAGCAATGTTATGGCAATTAGTGTGATTATAAATTTCCAACCCGATCGGGCAGGCGATGCGTTGGGCATTAATGGTGCCAGTATTTCGGGGTTTCCGAATTCCTTAATGGCCTTACGCCTTTTGGCGCGGTAGGCAAAATATAGTACGATCAGCACCGGTATGATCAGCAGTGCATAAAAAAAAGCAGGGTTTGCAAATCGAAACATTTCCATTCTTATTCGTTTTTCAATTTAAGGTATGTTCCTGAATACCGATATTTTAAGTAAAATGCTAACTAATAATAAAATCAATGCAGCCAGTGCAAAAGGTTGAAACTCTTCTTGCTTTTTACTGAACTCTTTAACTTCAATTTTTGATTTCTCAAGCACATCAATCTCTTCGTAAATGCTCAGGAGTTTATTATTGTCGGTTGCCCTGAAATATTTCCCTCCAGTAATGTCGGCAATGCTTTGCAGTGTTTCCTCGTCGATTTTTACCGGTACTTGTTGTATGCGAGTTCCAAAATCGGTTTGAAAAGGGTAGGGGGCAGTTCCAATGGTTCCGACGCCAATTGTGTACACCCTTATTCCAAAGGTTTTTGCTATTTCGGCAGCAGTTAGCGGTGGTATTTCGCCTCGGTTGTTTTCGCCGTCGGTAAGGAGAATAACAACGCGGCTAACGGCATCGCTTTCTTTTAAGCGCGAAACCGAAGTGGCGAGCCCGTTGCCAATTGCCGTTCCGTCTTCGATCAGATTGGTTGTTGTTTCGCGCAAAAGGTTGGTAACAACAGCATGGTCGGTTGTTAGCGGGCATTGAGTAAACGATTCGCCTGCGAAAATTACCAAGCCAATTCTGTCGTATGGTCGGCCGGCAATAAAGCTGGTTGCAACATCTTTTGCAGCTTCGAGCCGGTCGGGTTTAAGGTCGCGGGCGAGCATACTGGTCGATACGTCGAGGCACATTACAATGTCGATACCTTCGGTCGATACATTTTCCCAGCTTTCGGTCGATTGTGGCCTGGCAAGCACAACAACAAGCAATGCCACTGCAAAAATCCTCAACACAAAAAGCATATGCCGCAAATAATGTTTCCATGTTTTTGGTGCCCCGGCAAATCCTTTCAGTGTTGAAAGCTGTAAGCTGGCACTCATTTTCTTTTGCCGTAAAACATACCATGCAACAATGGGTATTAATGCCCATAGCAGGTGAAATAAGTGTGGATTTATGTATGTGTAGTTCAACATTTTCTTTTTCTTTTATTCTAAACTTCTATCAACAATATAAACGATAAGTTTTTTCAATTTTCTCTCTCC
>JAFGAF010000557.1 GCA_016933815.1 Prolixibacteraceae bacterium | reverse complement strand
AATATTTGATTTTTCAGCAATTTGGTATTGGTTGCGATCGGCTGAGTTACGTGAAACCATATCGGCAATAAACCCGGCCAAAAAAAACTGCGATCCCAAAATCATAGCGGTTAAGGCAATATAAAAATATGGATTTTCGGTTACCAACCGGGCATGAATACCATGCTGTATAGCGTAAAGCTTTTGTATGCCTACCCATAAAGCAGCAAAAAGGCCGACAATAAACATTAACGAGCCAAACACCCCAAAGAAATGCATTGGTCGCTTACCGAATCGTGAGATAAACATTACAGAAATTAAATCGAGTGGCCCCCGAATGAACCGTTCAAGGCCAAACTTGGTAACACCGTATTTACGTTCTTGATGTTTAACAACTTTTTCGCCAATTTTTTTGAATCCAGCCCATTTTGCCAATACAGGAATAAAGCGGTGCATATCGCCATAAACTTCAATGCTTTTAATAACCTGTTTCCGATATGCTTTTAAGCCACAATTCATATCGTGCAATTTAATACCGGTCATTCGTCTTACTGTCCAATTGTAAAATTTACTGGGCAAGTTTTTCGACAAAACAGGGTCGTGCCGTACTTTCTTCCATCCTGAAATCAGATCGTAACCCTCATTCCTAATCATGTTAACCATTCCGGGGATTTCTTCAGGGTTGTCCTGCAAATCGGCATCCATGGTAATAACAATATCGCCACAGGCTTTTTGAAAGCCAATAAAAAGAGCTGCCGATTTCCCATAATTCCGATGAAAACTTATACCTTTAATATTCTGATTTTTAACGCTTAACCCTTTAATTATTTTCCACGAATTATCGGTACTGCCATCATCAATAAAACATATCTCGTACGAATAATTATTATCTATCATTACCTTTTCAATCCAATTGGTTAGTTCGGGTAACGATTCGGCTTCGTTCAAAAGAGGAATAACTATCGATAAATCCATTCTTTGTGTATTTTTATTCTTTGATTTCACTCATAGCGGCATCAAAGCTATTGCTTTTTTTCTTTTTCAAGAAAATTGAAGTGATTAAAGCAACAATAAACCCCGAAAAAGTTGACCCCAAAATAGTACGCAACGAAAGAATTGTAGGTGTCATTAGTTTTCGTTGTACTTCCATTTGCATCTCAATCATACTATCGTCGAGCCCCATATTTAAAAGCTGTTCTTCAATTTGAAGAATTTGTTGATCAACTAATGTTGTGTCGATGTATTTGTACAAAACGAAAGTAAAAAGCGCCAATACTATTGATGCAAAAAAAGCAGTAGCAACACCTAGGCCCAAAGCTTTACTGTAAGGGAATTCGTCGTTGGCCGATAACTTTTGCTTAAAAGCTAAGGTACACATTACAATACCTACAACATAAATTGCTGTTTCGACCCATGCTTTCGAACTGGTTAAAAAATTATCGGTAGCATAAAAAATTGCCGACGATACAATTGTTGCAACTGCAATTATAAAGCCCCAGAGCATGGCTTTGTTCCAAAAAACTCTCTTGGTTGATTCCATAGTTATTATTGTTTAAGATTTTTTTTCACGACAAATATACTTTTTTTTAATCGTATATATTTAGTGTCAAAAGGGTTGAATTACCCTGAAGAAAGATTTTTTCGATAAGGATAAAAAAATGTTTTGTGGTTACTCAATTTTTTCTACTTTTGTCGCCGGGTAAGTCCTGTGCGACCAGCTCCTGCTGAAACTCCCCAGGGTCGGAAGGCAGCAAGGATAGGCGGTT
>JAFGAF010000077.1 GCA_016933815.1 Prolixibacteraceae bacterium | reverse complement strand
TACGTAATTGGCGACCGCCTCACCGATGTTGAACTGGCCAAAAACCTGGGCTGCAAAGCCATATGGCTAAGCAACGAACCCGACGAGCTGCTTGCCGACAAAGGTCTGGGCGAGGTTTGTGTTCTCAAAACCACCAACTGGGACGAGGTGTATGCCGAAGTAGCCAAAACCGACCGCACAGCCAGGGTGAAGCGCACTACCAAAGAAACCGACATCGATATTTGGCTCGACCTTGACGGTACGGGCAAAACCGAAATATCAACCGGACTGGGGTTTTTCGACCACATGTTGGAGCAAATTGGCCGCCACTCGGGCATCGACCTGAAAGTGATTGTAAAAGGCGACCTCGAAGTGGATGAGCACCACACCATTGAAGATACTGCTTTGGCATTGGGTGAAGCATTTTTGAAAGCACTGGGCAACAAGCGCGGTATCGAACGTTATGGGTTTTGCCTGCCCATGGACGAAAGCCTCATACAAGTAGCACTCGACTTTGGTGGCCGCCCATGGCTGGTATGGGACGCCGAATTTAAGCGCGAACGCGTTGGCGACATGCCCACCGAAATGTTCCTGCACTTTTTTAAATCGTTTAGCGATGCTGCAAAGTGCAACCTCAACATCAAAGCCGAAGGCCAAAACGAACATCACAAAATAGAAGGCATTTTTAAAGCACTTGCAAAAGCCATCAAAATGGCGATTAAAAAGGACGTGTTTAATTTTGAACTACCAAGCACCAAAGGCGTATTATAAACATAATATTATGAAACGAATACAACCGAAAACAGAACCAAAAAACACAGCAATTTTGTTGCTGCATTGCCCCGACAAGCAAGGCTTGCTGGCATTGGTAACCGAATTCATCAATAAAAACAACGGGAATATTCTTTACCTCGACCAACATGTCGACCGCGAAGAAAAGCTTTTCTATATGCGGGTTGAGTGGCAGTTGGACAATTTTACCATCCCGAAAGAAAAAGTATCTGATTACTTCGATACACTTCTGGCACAGAAATACGAAATGACCTATGATATTCATTTTTCGGAGGAAAAACCCCGTATGGCTATTTTTGTGTCGAAAATGTCGCACTGCCTGTTCGACCTTTTGGCCCGTTACTCGGCGGGTGAGTGGGATGTTGAAATACCGCTCATAATTAGCAACCACCCCGATATGCAACCTGTTGCCGATGGCTTTGGAATTGAGTATCACCATTTTGTTATTAACAAAGAAAACAAAGCCGAACAGGAAGCAAAAGAGCTTGCTTTGCTGAAAGAACACAATGTCGATTTTATTGTGCTGGCACGCTACATGCAAATTATCAGCGATGATTTTATTACCCATTACCCGCACAAAATCATCAACATTCACCACTCGTTTTTGCCGGCATTTGTGGGTGCAAAGCCCTACCATGCAGCGCACGAGCGGGGTGTGAAAATCATTGGGGCAACCAGCCATTACGTTACCCCCGAACTCGACGCAGGGCCAATTATAAAACAAGATGTTGCCCGTATTAGTCATAAAGACACCGTAAAAGACCTGATTGCCAAAGGGCGCGACCTCGAGAAAATTGTATTGTCGAAAGCGGTGAACAAACACATCGACCGCAAAATACTGGTTTACAACAACCGCACGGTGGTGTTTAGTTGAAGCCCCTCCTAACCCCTCCTTGGGAGGGGAAATTAAAAGATCAGAATGTGAATGAGACTAAATGTTACATGCAAATTCATCAGTTAAAGATATGAATAAACTGTTTCAAAATATTATTAAATCTAACTTCGTCCATTGGATACTCCCCTCCTTTGGAGGGGTTGGGGGAGGCTTTATTTTGCTATTCTTGAGTTTGACAGGTTTTTCTCAAGCCTACCAGCAAGAAATCCCGACCGATTACGGCTATATAGTAAAACTTGGACAAACCGTGCCAGATTTTGATTTGGTTCTTCCCAACGGCAACAAAAC
>JAFGAF010000556.1 GCA_016933815.1 Prolixibacteraceae bacterium | reverse complement strand
GGTACTTTTTCAAAGTTAGCCTATGCAAGCAACGACAATCTGATAATGCTTTACGAAAACAATCAGGTTATATATTTCAATTTTGCATCGAAAGCAATCAGCACCGGTTCGGAAAATTTCATGGGTGAAACCGAAGCCTATGCACTTTGGGGATTTAACTATAACAACAGTTTTTACTTCTTTCACAAAAACAGAACAGGCAGTTATTATTTGTACGAGAAATCGTATGCAGGCGTACAACCGGCGATCAACTTTTTTGCCTGTCCACGCCAAGACATCGATCAAATAAACTGGAGCCGCGGTGCAAGGGCAACAATTGTAGGAAATACGGTGTTTATTGGATCCGAAACACAAGGCTTGTTCAGGGTTTGGCTAAACGAATAAACGGCCTTGCCATGTATCACATTCAAGCATGCGCTTCTCGAGCTTAGCAACAAACTCAAAGTTTTTTAGCCCCCATTGTGGCGCTACAAGCAGTTCGCGAGGCGATTGACTCACAAAACGTTCAACAATTATTCTGGGCGAAAGCAACTCGAGGTAATCAACCACCAGTTCGATGTAATCGTCAACCGAATGAAATATGGAAAAACGCTCGGGATTGTCGCGGTATTGCTTTTCCATTACTGTTTTTCGGTGTATTTGCAGTTGGTGTAACTTCAGGTTTTCAAGTGGTAACTTCGACAACTCGCATGCCTGGTTGAGCATGGTTTGGCGGGTTTCGCCCGGAAGGCCAAGAATCATGTGCGCACAATTATGAATACCCCTTGCCGACAGCTTTTTAATGGCTTCGACCGATTCCTCAAAGGTGTGCCCCCTGTTAATGAATGCCAAGGTTTCGTTGTTGCTCGATTCAACACCCAGTTCAACCATTACATAAAACTGCTTCGATTTTTCTTCGAGATAATCCAATATATCATTGGGTAAACAATCGGGGCGCGTAGCTATAACCAAACCTACAATTTTGGGGTGCTTTAGTGCTTCTTCGTACAAATCGATCAAGTTTACCAGCGGAGC
>JAFGAF010000555.1 GCA_016933815.1 Prolixibacteraceae bacterium | reverse complement strand
TTGATAAAAGCATACAACGATGAATACATCGGCTATTCGAAAGGAAAAGTTTACTCAAGCGGCAACTCATCGGCAACACGGCCAAGCATTGTAAATGCTATCGAAAGCGGAGCAGTTAACGGACAATCGTATGCACTGAGCAATGCCATTATGTTTTCGAACGGTAACATTGGCGATGTACTTTCGGTATCGTCAATCAATAATCAGTACAAAGCAACACAACTGATGTCGTACCTTAAAAAAATGTCGGCAGCTACCTATATTAACGACGAAGGCAACCAAAGTTACTTAACCGGTACTGTTTACAACGATGCCAGCAAGCAAATAAAAGACATATCGAACACCAACTTCATTACCGTATTTTTACCCAACAACCAAGCTATTGACCAAGCCGTTGCCGATGGGGTACTTAAACCCATCAGCGATTTTGCCAACGGTACACTAGGTCCCGAAATACTTGCATACGATAATCAAACACTCGAAAACTTCATCAAATACCATATTATCAAAAGCAACATCGTTGTTGGCGATGTATTAAGCACCAACCTTTCGACCTACCGAAAACTCGACGACGGCACCTTTGCAACATTAAAAGTTGAAGGCGATAATGCCAACTCGCCCGGTTCGCTTTACGTTATCGATAACCAAGGCAGAAGGGCCAATGTTATAACATCGTCGACCGTTACCTACAACATACTGGGGAACAGAGCAATAGTGCATGTTATCGACAATTATTTGACTTATTGATTAAAACAACCTTGTGATGAACAAAATAAAAGCTTTTCTAATAATATCGCAGTTACTTTTGATGTTGCTTAGCGTTAAAGGGCAGGAAACAATGCTTGTGCGCGGAAAGGTAAGCGACGGTGTTGAAAGTTTGCCTGGTGTAACCGTTGTTGAACTCGATAAAAACAACCGTATTTCAACCGGTGTTACAACCAATATTGATGGCGAATATGCCATAAAAATGAAAGACAAAACCAACAAGCTGCAATTCTCGTTTGTGGGTTTTAAAGAGCAGGTTATTGAACCCAAAAGCAGCACGTTAAACATTGTTTTAATCGAAGATGCAATTGCGCTCGACGATGTGGTAATTACAGCAAAAGGAACTACCAGCACAGGCTTTCTGAGTATCGACGACAGAGACCTGGCAGCACCTGTTCAGAAAATTTCGGCCAAAGAGTTTGAAGATGTTCAGGCATCGTCGATCGACGAAGCATTGCAAGGCAGGCTTTCGGGGGTCGATATCACCTCCAATTCGGGCGACCCCGGATCGGGGATGTCAATCCGAATCAGGGGTGTTAGTACACTTTCGGCCAATTCGCAACCGCTTATTATTGTCGATAACGTACCCTACGAAACAAGCATTGCTTCCGACTTCAACTTTAGCACAGCCAACGAAGAAGGTTATTCGCAAATGCTAAACATTCCGGTTGACGATATTAAAGAAATAACCGTACTGAAAGATGCTGCATCGACAGCCATGTGGGGAACAAAAGCTGCAAACGGAGTACTGATGATTACCACAAAAAGGGGGGGCAAAGCACGCAAACCGTCTATCACTCTCAACTACAGAGGATCTTACTCGTTCAACCCGGCACACATTCCATTGCTTAGCGGCGACCAATACTCAACACTTATTCAGGAAGCATGGCTTAATGCAAAAGGCTATCCGCTACCCACATCAATTTACAAGGAATTTTTGTACTCGCCTAACGACCCTTATTACTACCACAACTACAGCAAAAATACCGATTGGGTGGAAGCCATTACACGCGATGGCTACAACAACACTGTTGACTTTTCGATTACCGGTGGCGGCAGCAAAGCAGCATACCGTTTTTCAACCAACTTTTACGATCAGATTGGAACAACTATTGGTTCCGACTTTAACCGCTTAACGGCTCGCCTTAACCTCGACTACACCATTTCGGACAAGCTAAAAATGAGGGCCGACTTTTCGGTTGCACACAGCACCACAAATGCCAATTACGACGATGGCAACCGTATCAGGAGCCAACGAGGCACCGATGTTCGTAGCGTTGCTTACAAAAAAATGCCCAATATGTCGATTTGGGAATACGACTCGTACGGCAACCAAACAGGCGATTTCTTTTCGCCCGAACGTAACTCGCAAGGTACCTTCCCAAATACCTACAACCCTGTGGCCATGGCCTACGATGCAATTAACCGCACCATTGGCGATCGCATTACAACAAAATATTCGCTTTATTACGACATTATTAAAGGATTGCGTTATACCGTTGACTTATCGTTTGATGTTAACTCGTCGAAAAACACAAAATTTTTACCGCAAACAGCATCGGGGCAAACATGGACCAACCAATGGGTAAATAAAGCACAGGATTACGACTCCGACTCGTATGTTATTTATACCAACAACATGCTAAGCTATGCCAACTCATTTAACGGCATACACGACATTTCGGTTGTTTGGAACTGGATGACCAACGAATCGGTTGGCAGTGCCTACAAAATATGGACTGCCAACTCGGCTTCCAACTCGTTGCAAGATCCTGCCAATCCTTCGAAAATTAACGAAGGCGGATTAGGCCCCGAAACCTCATTAAGCCGTGGCCGCAGCTTAGGTACGGCCATGATGGGCAATTACCAATTTAAAGACAAATACATTATTACTGTTGGTATGCGCCTCGAAGGAAACTCAAAATTCGATGCCGAAAACCGTTATTTTTTCTTCCCAAGTTTATCAATGGCATGGAGGCTTTCGGGTGAAGAGTTCATGGATCAGTTTTCGAACTGGATGGACGATGTACGTTTCAGGTTCAGTTACGGTCAAACCGGAAACCCGCCTCGCCGCGAAGGAATGTATTACAGCAATATCGAATCGTTCAATTACAACTATTTAGGATACAGTGCCGTTTTCCCCGGATCAATGGCATTAAAAAGCCTCAAATGGGAATCGATAACCAACTACAACTATGGCATAACCATCGATTTGTTCAAAGGGCGCATTTACAGTGAATTCGACTACTATTACAATAAAACCGACGACATGTTCGGATACAACCAGCCTGTTCAATCGTCGTCGGGGTATGCCCGCACAAGTGTAGTAAACATGGGGGCAATGGATAACATTGGATGGGACATGACCGTAAAAACCATACCCATACAACAAAAAGATTTTAACGTTACTTTTGATTTTAACGTAGCCCGTAACTACAACGTTTTGCGCAAACTAACCGACGACTACTCACTGGTCAGGAACGAAACCATTGGCAACGGACAATACCAGAACATTGCATCGATTGGCAACCCTGCCGGATCGTTTTATGGTTATAAATACACAGGTGTATATTTAAG
>JAFGAF010000554.1 GCA_016933815.1 Prolixibacteraceae bacterium | reverse complement strand
GGGTCTTTAATGTCGGCATCGTAAATTAAGCGGGTATCGAGTTGTGCGCTAAGGTATTCGTTAATTTTCATTATAATACCAACTTTCCAATCCACATCAATATTTTGCGGGTTGTTAAGGTAGTTCGAAAATAAGCCAAGCTCGGTGTTGAAACCAACATTCTTCATCAGTTCAGTTTTGAAGGCGCTAACAACGCTGGCACCCATTTCCATGCGGGTTGTGGCATCGCTTGTAGCTAAACCGTAAAGCGTGGCATCGATGCTTTTATCGTTAACAATGGTGAGTTTACCTGCTATTGGGGCAATCATTACAGTAAGTTTTTCGTTGGGCTTATAATCCATACCAATAGCTAATGTGAGGTTGGCGGGAGCTAAGAAGTTCGATGTTTTTGTTAGGTTGGTGGCGTCGCTGTAGCCTGGTCCGAATTGCGATTTAAAGGCTAACGAAGCACTGTAGAACCATTTTTCACTGGCTTTGATGCCCAGTTTAGATTGAAGATCGATAATATCTTCGTTTTTCTGTAATGCCAAACCTTCAACCTTCGATAAGCCAAAGCCCAAATCAATTTTATTATCGAATGCAGTATTGCCTTTCAGATAGTTGGCAAACAGTTGGAGTTTTGTAACCCCCGATACGGCGTTCTGTCCCCCTGCCGACCAGTTGGTTAATGATACCTGGGTGGCATTAAACGAATAATTTCCGCCTTTTGTCCAGTAAGTTGTGTCGGCTTGTTGGGCCATTGCCAACATAGTAGTTGCCGTAACAATAAGTGATAGTAATAGTCTTTTCATTCCGATTAATTTAAAAAGTGAGAAATCAATTGATAAATTTGGCCAAATATAAGGGTTTGTATTCAAAAAACTATGCAAAAAAAAACTGATTGTTTTACACAATCAGTTTGTATCCTTTGCCGTGAACGTTGATTATCTCAACTGTTGGGTCTTCTTTTAAGTGTTTTCGTAATTTGGTAATGTACACGTCCATGCTACGGGCATTAAAGTAGTTATCGTCAATCCAAATTGCTTTAAGCGCATAGTTGCGTTCGAGCACTTTATTGGCATTACTGGCCAATAAGCGCAACAGTTCCGATTCCTTGGTAGTAAGTTTAACTTCGTTTTCGCCAAGCATGAGCATTTGTTTTCGGGCATCAAAAGTGTATTGGCCAATTTGGAAAATTGGTTGATCGCTGCCTTGGTTGTCGCTGCTAATACGGCGCAGTATGGCTTCAATTCTGAAAATCAGTTCTTCCATACTGAACGGTTTGGTCATGTAGTCGTCGGCACCAAGTTTGAAACCTTCAATAACATCTTCCTTCAGGTTTTTTGCAGTTAAAAAAACTATCGGAATATCGTTGTTTACCAGCCTTATGTCGCGGGCAAGCGAGAAACCGTCTTTTTTAGGCATCATAACATCCAGTAAGCAAAGGTTGTAATGGTTGCGCATAAAACCATGGTAGGCAGTTTCGCCGTCGGGGTACAAATCGGTATCGTAACCTTTGGCAATCAAGTATTCTTTAAGTAAGAGGCCCAGGTTTTCGTCGTCTTCGGCCAGTAATATTTTTACTTTTGTATCCATGTTTAATTATTTATCGGAAAAGAGATTATAAATTTTGTGCCCTTATTTAATGCGCTTTCAACTTTAATATTGCCTTTGTGGGCTTCAATAATTTTGCTTACATAATGCAAGCCTAATCCAAAGCCTTTTACATCGTGTACGTTGCCGGTCGGAACCCTGTAAAAACGTTCAAAAATTTGCTTTTGGTGTTCTTTGGCAATGCCAATCCCGTTGTCTTTAATCGAAACCAAAAATAAATTGTTTTTGTTTTCGGTAACTACTTCAATTGTGGGTTGCTCTTTGCTGTATTTAACCGCATTGTCGAGCAAGTTAAACAAAACATTTGTAATGTGCACCTGATCGCCAAAAATAATTGTGTTCTTTGCATTTTCTTCAAGCGATATTTGGCCGTTTGCTGCTTGAACCCTTATTTCGAAATTTTGTACAACTGTTGTAATTACTTCGTGCAAATCGAAATTTTTGAATTTCATTTTTAATCGGCCTTCGTTAAAAACAGCCATTTGTAATACTTTTTCAACCTGCATGCTCAGTCGCTTACTTTCATCGTAAATTACGCCCGATATGCGTTCGAGTGTCGATGGGGCTGAGTTGACTGAAGAATCACGCAGCATTTGCGATGCCAACGATATGGTCGAAATCGGTGTTTTTAGCTCGTGGGTCATGTTGTTGATAAAGTCGTTTTTGATCATCGACAACTTTTTTTGTTGCAAAATGAACACAATGGTGTAGGTAAAAATGCCAACAATCATTAAAACCAGAATAACGGTTGGGATTACCATCAGGCCGGTATCGGTTAAAAAGTGACGGCGGTCGTGCGGAAAGTAAACTTTCAGATAGTTGGGTTTTTGCGAGCCAATATCGTTGGTGAATAGCGGGGTTTGGTGTTCTTTTTTACGACTGTTTTTGTAGTTGGTCGAATTGATAATTACCTTTTCTTCGCCTTGGTTATATGATTTTACAACGTATTCGTACTCAAGGTCAATGCCGTTTGTTCTGAATTCATGTTCGATGAGTTGCGACAAAAAAGCCTGGTTGATGCGTTGTTCGATGGGCCTGTTGGCAAGGGCTAACTGGTATTGCAGGTTTCGGGTAAAAGCCGAACGGTTGTCGAAACTTTGGTAGAATTTTTCTTGTTCCCAATTGTTCATTTCGGCAAGCATTTTGAAAACTGCCGGATCCTGAATCGGGGTTTCAATTATGGTGTCGGTTTCGTGGTACGAGGCATGTGCTTTAACCTTTCCGCTGGCATCCTGCGACATGTTAATCGAAAAGTTAATTTGTTTTTGACTGATAATGCCTCTGTTGTCGGGTATTTGGCCGGCTTTAAGCTCGAGTTGTTGTTGGGCACGTTGTTGTTCCAGTGCGAAAAATTGCTTGGTTTCTTCCTCTTCTAGGCGTGTCGATACCCTCATCAGGCAACGTTTTACCAATTGTCCGAATTGGTCTTCCCTTATTTTTGCTGCTTTGTTGATGATATTCATCTGAACAACAATAAGTAAGGTGAGCACAATTGACATGCCTATAATTAAACCATATATTTTTTTCTTGCCCATGTGGCAAATATAAATGTTTGTAAGCTTTGTGCGTAGGTGCTTAACATTATTTAACCGCTTGAAGTTGGTTTTTAACCGGTTTTAATAACTTAATGGGGCTAATTATTAACTATTGGAGCATTGTCGGAAGCAGCCTCTTGAACTTCGATACTTTTAAGGGCTTCGCGGGCTGCATTTTGTTGCGATTCTTTTTTCGATAAGCCGTAACCAATCCCTTTTTCTTCGTTTTCGATTACTATTGAAGTGATAAATTGCGAAATTTTGCTTTTGGCATTTTCTTCTTCCGAAGTGTTAAAGCTGATTTCGTATTTGTTTTTTTGTCCCCATTCAATAAGTTGACTTTTATAGTTGTTGTCAATTTCTTCAATTTTATTGAGGTCGAGGTAGGTTTTAAAAATGCGTTTTGTTATGATTTGTTTGGTGGTTTCGAAGCCTTGGTCGAGATAAATTGCGCCAATAAGCGCTTCAAAAGCGTCGCCGTAAATGCTTGTATTTGCAGTAGTTCCAATTGTGCGCGATTTTACAAATTGGTCGAGTTGCATATCTTTCATTAAGTCGGAAAGGATGGCCCTGTTAACCAGTTTTGATCGCATTTGGGTGAGGAAGCCTTCGCCGCGTTGGGGAAAGCGTTTGTACAAAAATTCGGCAACCACGGCACCCAAAATTGCATCGCCAAGGTATTCGAGCCTTTCGTTGTTTATTGCGTTGCCCAACGAATCGCTAAGCGATGCTGAACGATGCACAAAGGCAATGTCGAACAGATGTGTATTATGGGGATAAAATCCCAAGGTGTCGTGCAGAAATGAATAAAACTCTTTTCGATGAGACGAAAAGAGTTTTATTCGGTTAAATAATGATTTTATCATTTGAATTTTTTGAAAATAATCGTTGCGTTATGGCCTCCAAAACCGAAGGTGTTGCTTAACGCATAGTTAATTTCCTTTTCTTTCGCTTTGTTAAAAGTGAAATCCAAATTTGGGTCCACTTCGGGATCCAATTCGAATTGGTTGATTGTTGGAGGTACTAAGCTGTTGTTGATTGCCATAATAGCAGCAATACTTTCAGCAGCACCAGCTGCGCCGAGCAAGTGGCCGGTCATCGATTTTGTTGAGCTGATGCTTAATTTGTTAGCATGCTCGCCAAAAGTTTTGATAATGGCCTTGGGTTCAGCAATGTCGCCCAAACCGGTCGATGTACCATGTACATTTATGTAATCGATATCGGTAGTTTGAATGCCGGCATCTTCCAAAGCCAGTTTCATCACAAGCGATGCGCCGCCTCCTTCGGGGTCGGGTGCAGTCATGTGATATCCATCGGCAGTAAGCGCACCACCAACAACTTCGGCATATATTTTTGCTCCACGTTTAACAGCGTGTTCGTACTCTTCAAGAATCAATGCAGCACCACCTTCGGCCATTACAAAACCATCGCGGTCTTTATCGAAGGGGCGCGAGGCTGTTTTGGGGTCATCGTTGCGGGTCGAAATGGCACGCATTGAATTAAACCCGGTTACGCCAGCCAAGCTAACAGCTGCTTCGGAACCACCCGAAACTATAACATCGGCTTTGCCCATGCGGATATAGTACATAGCATCAATCAAAGCATTGGCCGACGATGCACATGCGGTTACGGTGGTAAGGTTTGGCCCTCTAAAGCCATACTCGATAGAGATGCAGCCACTGGCAATGTTCGCAATCATTTTTGGAATAAAAAAAGGTGTCGTTTTGGGATTTTCAACTTTCAACGACATAATTTCTTCCTCAAAAGTTTGAAGTCCGCCAATTCCGGCACCCCAAATAACACCAACCCTGTCTTTGTTTATCGTTTCCAGGTCGATTTGCGAATCGAGAATTGCCTGCTTGGCCGATACCAATGCAAATTGTGCATACGGATCGTATTTCCTGGCTTCTTTCCGTTCGAAATGTTCGAGCGGATCCCAGTTTTTTACCTCGCAGGCAAACCTCGTTTTGCAGTTGCTTGCATCAAACCGAGTAATAGGGCTGGCACCACTAACTCCATTTTTAAGGTTATTCCAATATTCTTCAATATTGTTACCAATGGGGTTGATGGTTCCCAGGCCTGTAACAACTACTCGTTTGAATTCCATAAAAAAAGTAAAGGTTTATTACTTATTGTTTTCTTCAATGTATTTGATGGCTTCACCTACGGTGCTGATTTTTTCAGCTTGATCGTCGGGAATTGCCATATCAAATTCTTTCTCAAATTCCATGATCAACTCTACAGTGTCAAGTGAATCTGCGCCTAAATCATTGGTGAAACTTGCCTCTGGTGTTACTTCACTTTCATCAACTCCTAATTTGTCAACGATAATTGCGGTAACTTTTCCTTTAATGTCAGACATAGCTGTAATGTTTAATTTTATGTTTATACTCAAAAATTTTATCGATGCAAAGTAAATAACAAACCCTTCATTTATGCAAATTTTTTGCTTTTTTGACCCTGTTAAATCATTCGATAAACTATTTTTGTGCTCATTATACAATTTTACAAATCGTCTATAATTTATTAAGAATGAAAAAAATAGCCATTTTTGCATCAGGGTCGGGATCGAATGCCGAAAATATTGCCCGTTATTTTCAACACAGCGAAAATTTGAACATCGAATGCATTTATTCGAATAAACCCGATGCTTTTGTGCTTCAAAGAGCTAATAAATATCATATACCTACCGAAGTTTTTAACCGCGACGAATTTTACAATACCAATATTGTTGTCGATAGTTTAAAAGCTAAAGGTGTTGATTTAGTGGTGCTTGCCGGTTTTTTGTGGTTGGTGCCGCCTGCATTGGTCAACAATTTCACAATTATTAATATACATCCGGCTTTGTTGCCCAAATACGGTGGTAAGGGTATGTATGGCAGTAAAGTACACGAGGCTGTTGTTGAAAATAAAGAGTCAGAATCGGGCATTACCATTCATTACGTTAATGAGATGTACGACGATGGCGACATCATTTTCCAAGCTAAATGTGAAGTTTTTCCAAGCGATTCGCCCGACGATGTTGCACAAAAAGTTCATGCACTCGAATATGAGCATTTCCCAAGGGTGATCGAAAAGCTATTGCTCGATAACCAGTAAAGGTTCTGGTTTCGATATTGAAATGGTATCGAGAATGTTTGCCAAAGAATCGCGTAAAGCATTGAATAATTCAAGATTTTCGGGTTTGATGGGCTCAACGGGTGGTGCTTCAACCTTTAGCGGATCAACAGGCGTTCCATTCTTATAAATTCTAAAATCGAGGTGTGGCCCCGATGCCAGGCCGGTTGCGCCTACATATCCGATAAGTTGGCCTTGTTTTACCCTAACGCCTGGTGCCATTCCGGGAGCGTATTTGCTCAAATGCATGTATTGCGATGTGTACACCGAATTGTGTTTTATGTTGATATAATTGCCGCCGCCGCCTGCCTGATAGGCTTTTTTGACTACAGTTCCATCGCCAATTGAATGTACCGGTGTACCGGTGGGTGCTGCATAATCAACACCATGGTGTGCTCGCCGGTATTTTAAAACAGGGTGCATACGGTTGTTTGAAAACTTCGAGCTGATGCGCGAAAATTTAAGTGGTGCTTTTAAAAAGGCTTTTTGCAGGCTGTTGCCATCGTTGTCGAAATAACCTTGTTGCTGGTTGCTTTCATTATTATAATAGTATGCCGAAATTGTTGCGCCCGAGTGTTTGAAACTTGCAGCATGTATGCGCCCAATTCCTGCAAACTGATCTTCAATATAAAGTCCGTCGTACAAAACTTTGAACTCATCGCCGGGCTGAATGCCAAAAAAGTCGATCGTCCATGCATAAATATCCGAAAGTTCGACAGCTAGTACAGGCGATGCCCCGTTTTCGACAAAGGCATTCCAAAGCGATGTTTTAATGGTGCCACCCGAAGTGTGCCTTATTGTATCGACTTGTTTTTCGCCCCGATAAACCAACTGGCTGTCCAAATCGAATACAATATAATTAATAAGCGACTCTTCGTAAACCATAAAATTGTGGTTTTTTAGTGGATCGGTTTTTATTAAATAGTAGTTGTTGCCGGCTTTTATGCGCCTTACATCGAAAGTTTCTTTTGAATTGCGAGCCAAATAATCGATTGTTTGTGCGCTGATTCCTTTGGGGCGAAGTATGTCTGAAAGACTTTGTCCGCTACGTACACGTGCTGTGTCAATCATAATTGAATCGACAGGAAACCCCCACGCTCTTTCAGTTTCAATTTGTGTAACGGGTAAAACGGTTGTATTTTGTTGTTCGCTCAGGTCGATTGTGCTAAACACAAATTTGGCGATAATGGCAAGGCTAATTAATCCAAAAATAATTTCAAAATAATACTCTTTAAGCTTCATAGGTTTTTCGATGGTATGGTTACAATATTTCTTTAACTTCTTTTTCGATAAAGTTGATGGCTGAGCTAACCGGGTCGTCGTTGCTCGATGCAAATTCGTCGAGCAAATCGGTGGCATATTCCATATAGGGGGCATTGGGTTGGTGTTCGGCAGCTGTTGTGCTCACAAGCTGTATAATACTTTGGCGGGCAGCTACAACCATCTTCCATGCTTCGGCCGATAAGTAAATTTGTTGCGACAGGTTGTGCTCAAACTCTTCGCGAATATTCTGCAGCAGTGCTTTTTGTAATTCGATAACCGACATGTTGTCTTCAACCAGCCTTAATACCATCGACTCGGGCTTAATTCGCTCCAAAAAAATTATAATGCGTTCGTATGCTTGAAGCCTTAAAGGCAAAGTTTCTTCTGAATATTTTATTTTAAGTTCTTGTTGACGTTTTTTATCAAACTGATCGAAAAAGGATTTTAGCATGTAATAAACAAATAAAAAGATGATTATTAGTGGAAACAATAATGCTATGGTTTGTTCAATAATTTTATCCCAGTTCATTTTTTTTCAAATTTTGTTTACATTTCTTAATTTTATTGCAAAAAAACAGTGCAAATTGTCATTTTTTAAATGTTGGTTGCGAATAATTAATATCTTTCGGCCAATTATGCAATAATAAACATTTTTAGCGAAGAATTATTGCAAAGATATACAAGTGAAAAGTGTTTTGTTATCAAAGTAAAAATAAAAATTGAATCGAGATGAATCCACAGGCAGAGGAATTAAACAAAATTATTAGAGCGAAAAACCCGGTAGTTTTTGAATTGCTGTCCGAAAGGGGCAAAAATATTTTCTTTCCAAAGAAAGGAATATTGGGGCAAACAGCCGATGCTAAGGGAACCAAAATTAATGCAACCATTGGTACGGCCGTTGAAGACGACAACACGCCTATGAGGCTCGAAGCCATTGCTTCGAAAATAGCACTCGATCCGGCAAAAGTATTTCCATACGCGCCAAGTTTTGGTCGCCCCGATTTAAGGGCAAAATGGAAAACAATGCTTTACGAAAAGAATCCTTCGATGAAAGGTAAAGAAGTTAGTTTGCCTGTTGTTACAAATGCCTTAACACATGGTGCAAGCATGGCAGGTTACTTGTTTTTGAACGAGGGCGAAGAAGCCATTGTGTCTGATTTGTTTTGGGGCAACTATAACCTGATCTTGAATCATGCTTACGGTTCAAAAATTGGGATGTTCAACCTTTTCAAAAATGGCGGTTTCGATCTCGATGCTTTTGAAAACAAGCTCAACAACGGAGGTGTTGGTAAAAAAGTTGTGATATTAAACTTCCCCAATAACCCATCGGGATATTCACCAACCATCGACGAATACAATGGCATTGTTAGCGTTATAAAAAAGTCGGCCGATGCCGGTAATAAAATTGTTGTAATTACCGACGATGCCTATTTTGGTTTGGTTTATGAACAAAATGTAGCCGAAGAAAGTGTGTTTGCCGCTTTAGCCGATTTGCACGAAAATGTTTTGGCTGTTAAAATCGATGGACCAACCAAGGAAGATTATGTTTGGGGTTTCAGGGTTGGCTTTATTACTTTTGCCGTTAAAGGAGGCGATGCTGAACTTTATGGTGCAATTGAGGCCAAAGCTGCCGGCGCTGTTCGTGGTAATATTTCAAATGCTGCCAACCTTTCGCAATCGCTTTTGATAGAAGCTTACGAAGACGAAAACTATGAAAGCCAGAAGAAAGCAAAATTCGAACTCATGAAAGTGCGCTACGACGAGGTTAAAAATGTACTTCATAACGAAGCTTATAAAACCTATTTCGAAGCGCTGCCTTTTAACTCGGGTTACTTTATGTGTGTTAAGTTGGTCGAAGGTATTGATGGAGAAGCGCTACGTAAACTATTGATCGAAAAATACAGCATCGGAATTATTAATTTAAACAATATTATCCGTGTTGCATTTTCGGCTGTTGCTGCTGCCGATATCAAAGAATTGTTCGACGGAATTTATAAAGCTTGTGCCGAGTTGAAAAATTAAACTATTGCACATTTGCTTTATACTGCATATTATTTGAAAGGCTGCCTTTTTTGGTGGCCTTTTGCTTTGTTTTTATTTATCTTTATACGTCGATATTGATTTTAACAAAGCAAACATTCTTCGTATGAAAGCAAATTTACCGGTATTGTCGAAAATAATTGGTATCCTTTTTATTATTGCCATTATACTAGTTATTGTTAGTCGCTCAAATGAAATGAGTGAGTATAATTTGAAAAAAATAATGCTTTTGCAGTACAACGACTCTCCCTTGTCGGAACTATCAAAAGAAGGGATTGTTGATGGTTTAAAGTCAATTGGTTATGTTGAAGGTGTTGATTATAAGATGAAAGCACTGAATGCTCAGGGCGATGTGTCAACCTTGAATATTATGGTTGACGGGGCTCTGAACGAAAATCCCGATCTGATTTTTGTTACCTCGACGCCAACATTGCAGGTTGTTGCCCGCAAAATTCAAAATATACCTGTTGTTTTTACTGTTGTTGCCGATCCGGTTGCTGCCGGCGTTGGAAGCTCCTTTTCTGATCACATGCCAAACATAACAGGTATTTCGACCATGGGCGATTACGAAGGCATGGCAAAATGGCTGAAAATTATTATGCCCGACATCAAAACAGTGGGAACCATATTTACGCCAGGCGAGCTAAACTCAGTTAAAAACCTCGAAGATTTCAGAAATGCTTGCACCAATGCCCAAATAGAACTGTTGGGCGTACCGGTAAACTCTAGTACCGATGTTAACGATGCTGCTTTGTCGCTTGCAGGTCAAAAGCCCGATGTTATTTGCCAAATTATCGATAATCTGACTTCGGGTGCTTTTAGTTCTATCTCAAAGGTTGCAACAGACCAAAACATTCCACTATTTGGTTTTGTGAGCGAACAAGCCAAACATGGAGCAGCTTTTGTCGTTTCGCGAAACTATCATCAGGCTGGTATTGATGCTGTAATGCTTGCACAAAAAATTTTCGAAGGACAATCGCCACAGCACTTGCAATTTGAGTTTGTGAGCAAAACCGATGTGATAATTAACGAAAAAGCTGCAGCTTACTTTGGTATTAGCTTTCCTGAGCAAGTTCTGAATTACGAGGGGCTTATAAAAGTGAAAGCTGAAGAATTATAGTGTGTAAGTGGCATAAAGATTAGTTGTTTAGTGTTTATTGTCGATTGAATTACTCATGATTTTTATATGTTGAGAATCTCTGAAATAATAGAAAGGTTTCATTCGTGGCGTGCAAAGCACATCAGCACAAAAACATTTATTATTTTATTAAGCATTGCTATTGGAATATTTTCGGGTTTTATTGCTGTAATCATCAAAAATGCTGTAAAATTGGCTTATCGCTTATTGAATGTTTTTACCATCGACTCGTTGCACAATTATTTGCTTTTTATTTATCCTATAATTGGCATTGCATTAACTGTGCTTTTTATAAAATATGTACTTCGTAAACCCGTTAGGCCGGGAATACCCAATGTGCTTTACAGCATCTCAAAACGAAAAGGTTTCATCAGTTTTCACAATACTTTCTCGTCGGTAATTACTTCGGCATTAACTGTTGGCTTTGGCGGTTCGGTAGGTTTGGAGGGGCCTACTGTATCCACCGGAACGGCAATAGCTTCGCAAATGAGCAAATTTTTCAGGCTCGAATATAAGTACATCATTTTAATGCTGGCTTGTGCCTGTGCCGGATCGATGGCTGCTATTTTTAAAGCTCCCATTGCAGCTATCGTATTTGCTGTTGAGGTAATTATGATCGATTTAACTACCTTTTCGTTAATACCACTTTTGTTGGCTTCGGCCGCAGCAGTAGTTACTTCGTATTTGTTTTTGGGGATGGATGTTTTGTATCCATTCGAAGTGAAAACAGCTTTCGAAGTGGGTGATTTGCCCTTTTATATTGCACTTGGTTTTGTAGCAGGTTTGGTATCGGTTTATTTTACCAATATGTATAATTTCCTGGCAAAGTTTTTTACCCGTTATAAAACTCGTGCAGCTCGTTTGGCCGTTGGTGGTACAATGCTGGGGCTTTTACTTATTTTGTTTCCTGCGTTGTATGGCGAAGGTTACGAGGCAATTAACAGCGGTCTTGCTGGCAACCTTTCGTATTTGTTCGACCGGAGTTTTTTTCAGCAATTTTCAGATAATATTTGGGTAATAATGGGCTTGCTTTTGTGCGTGGTGATGTTTAAAGTTGTAGCAACCTCGGCCACATTTGGTGCCGGTGGGGTAGGCGGTATATTTGCACCAACGCTTTTTATTGGGGTAAATACCGGCTTGTTGTTTGCAACTTTAGCCAATCAGCTTTTTGGTTTTGGCATTAGCGTTAACAATTTTGCGTTAATTGGTATGGCCGGGCTAATTGCCGGAGTTTTGCACGCGCCCTTAACCGGCATATTTTTAATAGCCGATATTTCGGGCGGTTATCAACTTTTTGTTCCGTTGATGATTACCGCAGCATTTTCGTATTTAACCGTGAGAACATTTACCAAAAACTCGGTTTATACCATACAACTTGCTCAGCGAAAACAGCTTGTAACCCACCACAAAGATAAACACGTGTTGTTGCTGATGAATGTGCCTGAGCTGATTGAAAACGATTTTGTTAAGTTGAAACCCGACGATAAACTTCGTAACCTTGTTGAGGCCATTTCGGTATCGCATCGCGATTTGTACCCCGTGGTAAACAACGAGGGAATGTTGGTGGGAATGCTGAAAATGGACGATGTGCGCCACCTTATTTTTAAACATCATGAGTACGACCGTATAGCCATAAAAGACCTCATGTACATGCCCGAACACTGGATAAGCCCGCACGATTCGATGGACGAGGTGGTTGAGAAGTTCGAAAACAGTGGTCGCTTTAATTTGGCTGTAATTAACAACGGTAAGTACATGGGTTTTATTTCGAGAGCCAGTGTTTTTACCAATTATCGTAAACATGTTAAGCATTTTTCGAACGATTGATCGTAGATGATTTTTCTATAAATCAGGTAAATAAAAAAAGTAAAAAATACTTTCATTCTTGAAAAATGTTTCTTTATTTTGCATTCGACAAAATGTAATTCATTAACTGAAAAACTTAATATAGATGAAACCAACATTGGTAATTTTGGCTGCCGGCATGGGGAGCCGTTACGGAGGATTGAAGCAATTAGACGAAGTTGGCCCAAATGGCGAAGCCATTATTGATTATTCGTTATATGATGCAATAAAGGCCGGTTTTGGAAAGGTCGTTTTCATTATCAGGCACGATTTTGAAGATGCTTTTAAAGACAGGTTCGACAAAAAATTGGCCGGAAAAATTGAAGTTGAGTATGTTTTCCAAGAGTTGAACGCTTTGCCCGAAGGTTTTTCTGTACCCGAAGGACGTGAAAAACCATGGGGAACAGGCCACGCTATTTTGGCTGCAAAAAATGCAGTTCATACTCCTTTTGCATCAATCAATGCCGACGATTTTTATGGTTACGAAGCTTATGCTACCTGTGCCGAATTTTTAACTAAAAAAGCAGCTGAAAAACAATATGCCATGGTAGGGTACAGGCTTGATAATACACTGAGCGACAATGGATCAGTATCGCGTGGGCTGTGTATAACCAACGATAAAAATAGCCTGGTTGATATTGACGAGCTGACAAAAATTACCAAAGAAAACGATGGTGTTTTTTATTATCGGAACGATGAAAAACATGCACTAAAAGGCAGCGAAACCGTTTCGATGAATTTTTGGGGTTTTCACACTTCGTTGTTCAAACATTTAGAAGAAGGTTTTGTTGAGTTTTTGAGCAAGCAAGGAAGCGAAATGAAATCGGAATTTTTTATTCCAATGCATGTCGATGATTTAATTAAAGCCCAAAAGGCCGAAGTTGAAGTGCTTACGAGCGAGGCTGAATGGTTTGGTGTAACTTACCAAGAAGATAAACCGGTGGTAATTGAAAAAATTAAACAATTAACAGCAGCCGGAAAATATCCCGAAAAACTTTGGTAACAAGTTGAAAATACAAAAGATAAAAGGTAGCGAAGTTTTTGCTGCCTTTTTTTATTGATATTGGATCGTTTTATATATTGTGCTCAATATAACTGGGCGAGACCTCTAAATGGTCAATAAAAATTTTAAAACAGAAAATTAATAAACACAGCAAAATTTAAAATATTTCCCTATCTTAACTCAAAAAACAAACAACTAAATAGCAGAAGTGCAACAACGGGGTATAATATTATTTCTTATTTTCTTGTATGTATTATCTTTCAACATCGATGGGTATGCCTTTGAGCAAAAGTATACTTTCAAACAATTATCATTTGATCAAGGTTTGCCGGGAACAAATTTGAAAGATCAACTTCAAGATGAAGATGGCACAATGTGGTTTGCAGTCGAGTCGATGGGGCTTTGCCGCTACGATGGTCATAAATATCAGCTTTTTACCCACAATGCAAATCATCCTAATTCGTTGTTGTCGCCAAACATCAACAATATGATTGAAGATTCCTTGGGGTTTATTTGGTTGGCAACCGATATGGGACTCAATCGGTTCGATAAAAAAACGCAGCAATTTAATGCATTCTTTTACAGCGAAATGGCCGATACTTTAAATGCTGATCTATTTTGTTATTCGTTGTTTCTCGACTCGAAACATAACATGTGGGTTGGTACAGCAAATGGTGTAGCCATTGTTGATCCGTACAAAGGTGTTCTAAAACAGGTTTTGTTATCGGGAAAAAACAGCAATACTGAAGCTAATGTTTCGGTTTACTCGGTAATTGAACAATCTGACGGAATATATTGGTTGGGTACAAGTAAGGGGCTGGTTAAATACGATATGCTGACCGGGCAATATCGCAATTGGTCGAAAAATACTCACAACGAAGAAGGCCCCGACAGAGTTTTATCACTTTTATTATACAATGAAATCATTTGGTTAGCAGCAAGTAATGGCTTTTTCGAAATTAATACCAAAACAGAAAAACTTAGTCGTTTTCGTTTATTGCCAGCCGATCAATTATTTTTTCACCACGAGGGTTTTAATTCTTTAATGCTCGATAAACAGGGAGTTATTTGGGCAGGTTCCGATTCTAAAGGTTTATTACTTGTCGATATTCAAAGCAGGAGCTATCGTTTAATGAACAGTAATTCGGATCTCGAGTACCCAATAAAGAGTAATCATATTAGATATATTTTTGCCGATAATGCAGGATTAATATGGGTTGGAACTAAATTCGGGGGTGTTTTTAAATACAATACAAATTTTGATGTTTTCGGTAATCTGCCTCATCGTTTTCGAGCACTTAAAAGCTTAAGCAATAAATATACGCTTTCGGTTTATAACGATGGCGACTCAATAGCATGGGTTGGAACAAAACACGAAGGCCTTTTCTCGTGTAATCTGCAAACAGCACAAATCGATAGCTTTGTTCATGATGAAACCAATTCAGGTTCAATTTCATCCAACAGAATCAATTGCATCATGCGCGATTCGTATGGAGTTTTATGGATTGGCACTTGCAGTTCGGTGGCTTTTTTCGACCCAAAAACCAATAAGTGGATTAATGTTGGAAGTATTTATACTAACCATATTTATGAAGACAGTGATAGCGCGTTGTGGTTTGCATCGAAAAACGGTATTGCAAATTACAACAGGCAAGTTAGCGCCTTGCATTGGCTCAAATATGTCGAAAATAACGACACAGTTACTTTTCGCAACAAAGGAGTCGATATTTTAAAAATTGAAGAAGATACAAATGGAAACTTGTGGTTTTTGTCGCGAAAAAGTGGCGTTTATCAGTTGATGCGAGGCGAACAAGGGCTACTGCATTTTTCTTATTATCCTACTGAAAATTCAAAAGGAGGAGATAATATGGTTCGCAGGTTTTTGACCGACTCGTTAAATACAGTTTGGCTTGGCACAAAAAACAACGGACTTTTTAAAATAAATACAAGCAGCAACGAAATTGTTCAATTCACAAGCGAAAATGGATTGCCTAGCAATATGGTGTTGAATATTGAAAATTCAAACTACGATTTTTTATGGCTGGGTACGCATAGTGGTATAACACGCTTTAATAAGCTTGATTATTCGATGCGGAATTTTACTTCCGATTTTGGAATAATGAGCAATATTTGTGAGTACAACGCAAGCACATATTTCTTTTCGGAGTATTTATTTTTTGGAGGAAATAACGGCTTTAATATTTTTCATCCCGATAGCATTACGGTTAACGACTTGCAAAAATCACTAATAATTACTTCGGTTAAAGTAAACGATAACGAAGTGGCCAGTTATTTAAATCAGCCCCAAACCATAAAGCTCGATTATTGGCATACTTATCTTTCGGTTGAATATACATTGCCCGATTATAACAATCCTTTGAGGCACAGGTTTTGGATTAAGTTAAATGGCGTTGATACAGATTGGAACTATGTTGGTAATCGAAATTATGTGTCGTATTCGAATTTAAAACCAGGTAATTACCAATTAAATATTAAAGGAGCCGACGAGTATGGAAATGTTGTTACTTCAGTAGCTTTGTTAAATATAAAAGTTTCGAAAGCATATTATCAAACATGGTGGTTCAGGTTAGCTGTGTTGGCAATTGTTGTGCTTGTTGTTACTGTGGTTTATGTACAAATACGCGAAAGACAACGCAAACTCGAAGAATTAATTAATGAGCGGACACGAAAGCTTGAAATTGCTTATAAAGAATTATTAAGCAAGAATACAAAAATCAGGGAACAAAAGCACCAAATTGAATTGCATCATCAGGAATTGGAAGAAAAAGTAGCCGAACGTACCCGCGATTTGGAAATCGCCAAGCGAAAAGCCGAAGAGTCGGATCGTTTAAAGTCGTCGTTTTTAGCCAATATGTCGCACGAAATAAGAACACCGCTCAATGCCATTAGTGGTTTTTCGTCGTTGGTAAGCAACGATATGTACAGTGTTGAGCGGAAGCAAAAATATGTAAACATTATTAAGGCAAATGTTAGTTCGTTACTGAAATTGGTTGAAGATATTCTGGACATCTCAAAAATCGAATCGGGGCAACTAAAAATTGAAAAGGAATTCTTCGATTTTACGAATATGATAGCCGAAGTAAATGCCATTTTTCAGGAAGACTTGAAGCTGATGCCGGGAAAAAGCGTTAAGCTGATTTGTGAAAACATATCGTCGGTCGATACAATTGTTGAGTTTAATTCAGATCAGGTTCGAATAAAGCAAATATTGGGCAATTTGTTAAGCAATGCGCTAAAGTTTACCAAGGTTGGTAAAGTTGAGTTTGGATACCGTCTTAACGAAAAAAGCATCTTAATGTGGGTGAGGGATACTGGTATTGGCATTAAAAAGGAGGATATTGGCAATATCTTTAATCGTTTTATTAAAATTGAAGAAGACAAAGCCATATACAGGGGTACGGGATTGGGCTTGAGCATTTCGCGTAGTTTAAGCAATTTACTCAACGGTCGC
>JAFGAF010000553.1 GCA_016933815.1 Prolixibacteraceae bacterium | reverse complement strand
CAGCAAGGCGCTGTTGGTTTCGATATTACCATTACCGACCGCGACACGGGCGATGATGCCCGCAAGCGAAAAGTTTGGCAGAATTATGGTGAAATTGGTGAGGCATGGTCAACTATGGACGATTGCGGCACCATAACATTGATCGACCAGGCAGCCGGTACAGTGCCTCAGGCATTTGCCGGTTTGAACCAAACAGTGCTTTCGGGATCAACGGTTACCCTAAGCGGTAATGGCTTTAGTGCAATCAGCGGAAGCAATTTGTCGTATCAGTGGATATCTCCTTCGGATATAGCACTTGATGCTGTGAATAGCAAGGTGGCCAGTTTTATTGCTCCAAACGTTGATCAACCCAGCACCTTTGTTTTTGGCTTGTCAACCAACGACGGGCAACAAAATTCCGACATTTCGTGGGTAATGGTTACCGTAAGGGGCAGTAACGCACGCCCCATAGCTGTTGCCGATGGCCCTGCCTTGGTTAAAGGGGGCGATGTTGTTATTTTAAGTGCATCCGGTTCTTACGATCCCGACAATGATAATATCACCTATCAATGGGAATCGTTAGATAATATTGAAGTGAATTCAGCTAAATCGGCCCAACCTTCGTTTACCGCGCCCGAAGTAGATGTTGTGACCGTTGTGAGTTTTAAACTTACTGTTTTTGATGGCTTTGATGTTTCGGAACCTGCCATAGTTCAGGTTGCCGTTCAAAAACGTATTGGTGTCGATACCTGGGCGCAAAGCATTAAGCCGAAAGTATATCCCAATCCAGCTAATAATCAGCTGTTTGTTGATTTGGACAACAGCTCAGTAGCCAATCTGGAGTTTTATACATTTAGCGGGAAAAAATTAAAATCGTATGTACTGAAAGAAAATAAGAACACTATTGATTTATTGGACTTTAAAAATGGCATTTACTTGCTTAAAATAGCCAACGATAGAGGTGTTTATTTTGAGCAAATTATTATCAATAAATAAAAAACGTCAACAAAAATGAATAAGTCACTGCTGATTGGTTTTATCTTACTTGTTTTAATGGGATGTGAAAAAGATCTTATTGAAACGCAACAGCTAAAAGGTACATGGGTAGAGTCGGAATTTAAATCTGATACCATTGTGTTTGGCAACATGCCTGAAATGCTTACTTTGAACAGAGGAAAAGAACTGAGGGATAGCTTCTTATTGCCCATTTACCACTCAGGCCCATACACTTACCAAATAGAGAACGATAGCATAAATATTCGATGGGGCCTTTCAAGTACGCTTGTTAACAGTAAATACTATTTCGAGTTCGACAATAAAAATGACCGAATAAAAATTGGAAATTTCTTTATCGACAGCTTAAGTAGCAATAAAATATTAGTATTCTATAAAGCCGATTAAAAATTGTTGTGATGGATTTGTAGTTGAACTATTCAACCTTCCATTCAACCGTGTGCAAATTGTTGGTAGCAATGCATTGCAAATCGAAAGTGGTTGCAACAGGCTCGAACAGGTACGCGTTTATTTGCACACCAAGTACAGTGCTTTGCAAAGGTGCTTTATTGTTAAGCCAACCGTTTGTAAATGAGTCGATTTGCAGGTTTTTTTCAGCACTATTGAGCAAAGGTGTTTCAAACACAATTTCGTTGTTTGTGTTGGTTAGTAACACCTTGTAGTATTGGGTTTTAGTATTGCGTTCCCATTCTATATCAACACGTTTAAAATCGTTGTTCCATTCTGCTTTGGTAATAACCGGTGGAGTAACAATTGCGGTGTCGAGGTAGTCGCTTACGCGTAGCTCATCGGTTTGGGCAAAGCTTACATCGAATAAGTACCTTTGTGCATCGGGTATTTTTGTTGTGTAGGTGCTTCGCTCGGGTAAATGGGTAAACGTATAACGGTAAAGTGTAGAGTCGAGTTGGATGACCGAATCGGGGAGGTTTTGGGCAAAAGCACTAACTTGTTGCATGGGCACACTTGAGTAAACATACAGTTGTACGCCATAAACAATTGAGTCGGCTTGCTGGTAAGCACGAATAATGGCATCGCCATAGGCACGCCTGTCGATGTAATCGTTGTCGTTTAAACACGAATTAAACACAAATAAAAAAAGCAAAAGCTTTAACGATAAAAAAAATGCACGCTTCATATGTTGTTTCTTTTTTAGTTGTAAAAAATTGAATTCAACTGTTTAGATAAGAATGTTACCAAAAAGGTTGCGCCAAGAGTTTTTAAATAAACAGAACGTAAAGCTTGTTTGTTCTTGCTTTATTCTATTCTAAGTTCTCGGATATATTTTATAATTTCGGCCTGAAATCTAAAAAAAAATTGCAAATATGTTTTCGGGAATAGTAGAAGAAGCCGGCAAAGTACTTGCCATTGAAAAAGATCAGGAGAATGTTCATTTTGTGCTTACTTGTTCGTTTGTAAACGAGCTGAAGATTGATCAGAGTTTGTCGCACAATGGTGTATGCTTAACAGTAGTTGAGTTGAACAATGATGAGCAATGGTACAAAGTAACTGCAATAAAAGAAACTTTGCTAAAAACCAATTTGGGTAAACTTGAACCGGGCAGCAAAGTAAACCTCGAACGCAGCATGATGATGAACGGCCGCCTCGACGGGCACATTGTACAAGGCCATGTTGACCAAACAGCTACTTGTACAAAAATTGAAGAAGCCGACGGAAGCTGGTATTTTACTTTTGAATATGTTTTTGATAAGGAGAAGGCACAACAAGGTTACATGACCGTTGAAAAGGGTTCGGTTACCGTTAACGGCGTTAGTTTAACTGTTGTAAACTCAAAAGACAATTCGTTTCAGGTAGCCATTATTCCTTATACCTATAACGAAACCAATTTTCATACATTTAAGGTGGGAACAGCTGTAAATATCGAGTTCGATATTTTGGGGAAATACCTAAGCAAGCTGCTTAAATTCAATCAGTAATACACTGAAAAGCATAGGAGCTAAATAATTGTAGCATTGAAACTTAAAAAAGACGAACTTTTACTTTATCTAATTGTTAACTTGTGTGATGCACGGTAAGTAGTCATTATTTAAAACCATTAATCCGACTATTTTTACACACGCTTTGAAAATTTTAAGAAGTGAACAATTAATAACTTTAAAACCCATTTTGTAATATGAAAGTAACAGTTGTAGGTGCCGGAAATGTTGGTGCTACTTGCGCACAGGCAGTAGCCGAAAAAGGCATTGTAAGAGAAGTTGTGTTGCTCGACATTAAAGAAGGTTTGGCCGAAGGTAAATCGCTCGATTTATGGCAAACTGCTCCAGTTAATTATTACGACACCCGCTTGGTTGGTTCAACCAACGATTATGCAAAAACTGCCGACTCGGAAGTTGTTGTGATTACTTCGGGGGTACCCCGTAAACCGGGCATGAGCCGCGACGACTTAATCTCGATTAATGCCGGTATTGTGAAAACTGTTACCGAAAACGTGGTTAAATACTCGCCAAATGCCAAAATAATTATTGTGTCGAACCCACTGGATGTGATGACTTATTGCGCTTATGTTGCTGCTAATTTGCCTAAAAACCAAGTGTTTGGCATGGCCGGTATTCTCGATACCGCTCGCTATCGCGCATTTTTGGCCGAGGAGCTCGATGTAAACCCTAAAGATATTCAGGCTTTATTGATGGGTGGCCACGGCGACACCATGGTGCCACTGCCACGTTACACTACTGTGTCGGGTATTCCGGTAACCGAATTGATTGATGCCGATAAACTTGATGCAATTATTGAACGTACTAAAGTTGGTGGCGGCGAAATTGTGAAGTTGTTAGGCACATCGGCTTGGTATGCACCGGGCGCTGCTGCTGCTCAAATGGTTGAGGCTATTGTGCTCGATCAGAAACGCATTTTCCCGGTTTGTGCTTACCTCGAGGGTGAATATGGCTTGGATAAGATATATGTTGGTGTTCCGGTTAAACTGGGCAAAAACGGTATCGAACAGATTATTGAAGTTAAATTGAACGACGAAGAAAAAGCTTTGCTTGATGCTTCGGCTGTTGCAGTAAAAGAGGTAATGACCGTGCTCGACGATATGAAATTGTTTGAATAGCATTAACCTTGAATAATATTTTCAAAAAAACTGCCGGTTGTAACGATCGGTGGTTTTTTTTTTATAGTGAAGTGATGGTTTTGCTTTGTGGCACTAAGGGGCAGGGCGAAGGTGGAAAACACCCCGAAGCCGGGCCGGATGTGCTGCCGGGCTGCAAGAGCGACCATGGGGAGCTACTTGCAGCACGATGCTGCACACCGCGAACGGTAAGGGGTTTTGGAGCCGCAGACCGTAAGCCCCCCAAATAAAAAATAATGATGTATTGAATTTTGTGGCGTTTAAGGCCAAATGCTTGTTGTGAAAACAATTATGCCAATTGCAACGGCAATTATGGCTGCTATTAAAACTGCACCGGCAGCTATGTCCTTGGCTTTTTTGATTTCGGGGTGGTAGGTTGTGCTTACGCTGTTTGCCAAATGCTCGATGGCGGTGTTGATGCCTTCGGCCACCAAAACAAGGCCAATTGCAAAAATGAGCGCCAGCCAACCGCTTGCCGAAACGTTTGCGAAAAAGGCTGCTATTATTACTGAAAAAGTGGCCAGTAAATGAATGCGTGCGTTTTGCTGACCAACAAATAGTTGTTTGATGCCGCTTAAGGCATAGGTAAAGCTCCGGTAAAGCTTTTTGAAATTGATCATTTGTGCGATTTTGTGTTTTGAAGTATCAAATATAGTTAATGTTGGGCGATTATGCATTCGAAGTGTGTTATGTGGCTTAACATTTTTATGGCTTTGGTGTTATTGTATTGCAATCAAATTTGTAACTTCGTAGTTAAATGAATAAAAAGCACAACCATGAAACGCGTTAATTTACTTGTACTTGCATTATTATGTGTGATGCCTGTGGCTTTGATGGCGCAGGAAACTTTTACCGTTACCGGTAGGGTGAACACGCCAAGCCCCGAAGGGCGGGTTTATGTTTTTTTATGCGACAGAGAGAGTTTTGATGTTCCGTTTTGCGGAATGGATACCGTGTCGTACTGGGTAAACTACGATAAAACGTATGTGGATTATGAGTTTAAAAATGTGCCTGCAGGTGAATACGCCATTAGGAGTTTTCAGGATGTAAACGGTAATCATCGGCTCGATAAATGGATTTTTGGCCCACGTGAACCTTGGGGTTTTTCGTACTCGGGCGAAATGAAATTTCCTCCGTCGTTCGACGATGTTTCATTCGATGTAGCGTACGACATTCGAGTAAATATTGTGCTGGGCAATTAGTCTGTATTTTGTATTGTGAGCAGTATTTTGCCGCCGCTCATTTGTGTGCGGTAGGCTTCAATTGCTAAATTGACATCGTTGAGCGGATATGTTTTCCTTACGATGTTTGGTGGCAATTGGGTAATTAGTTTTTGTGCTTTTTTTGCAGCAATAAGGTTGTGAATCAGCGATTTTTCGGCTGTGTAATTTCCCAAAAAGAAGTTTTTCATGGTGATGTTGTTGTGCATCAGTATGCGTGGATCGATGTTGATATCGGACTCGGAAAGGTTGGCATAAACCACAATGCTTGAACCTTTGGGTGCCGCATTGGCTAACTGTGAGGTGTTGGCTCCGGCTACTGCATCGAAAAACAGCCTTGCCTGCGTTTGCAAGGCCAATGTGCGAAGGCTTTCGGACCAGTTGTTTTCGCTTGTGCATATAATGTGCTTAGCTCCAAGTTTTTGTAGCGGTTCGATGTGTTTTTTGTTTCGCACAATATTTATAAGCTCGATATCATTTTGTTTGCAAAGCTTAATAAGCATTTGACCCAGTGTGCTTGCTGCTGCCGTATTAACAATGGCTTTGTGCTTGCCTTTTTTGGCAATGTCGATAAACGACAGGGCAGTAATTGGGTTTACAATAAGCATTGCGGCTTGTTGTGCCGATGTTTTTTTGCTAACGGGTATCACCTTAGTGGCTGTCGTGACCATGTATTCGGCCCATGTTCCTCCTTTGTCGGACGATGAGCAGGCAACTGTTTTACCAAGCCTCATATTGGCCAAAATGCCACCTCCCGAGGCAACAACTATTCCGCTGCCTTCGATGCCGGGTGTTAAGGGATAGTGTTTTTTGCCTGCATAGGTGCCACTTAGCAGGCTTAAGTCGGATGGGTTAACAGGTGAGGCAAGCATTTTTACAAGCACTTCGCCTTTGGCGGGTTTTGGTACTTCGATTTGTTGAATCATTAGTTGACCGCCGGCTTGGTGTTGCCTTGCGGCTTGCATATGCTTTGATAAGTTGAATTCTTTTGGCATGGTACGGCTAATTGTTTATTGCCCAAAAATAACAAAAACTGCATCAATAAGCCTTGTTGGCCAATGATGCAGTTTGTGACTTGCAAAAAATATTTCTTATTCCTGATATTTCTTAATGCGTTCTTCAAGCAAAAGCATGCGCTTTTCAAAAGCTTCGGCAACGGTTTGCAGGGCTACGGCCTGATCGTCGGTCATGCTTAATTCGTAGTTGCCCATTTTTTCGTTCATTTCGGCATAGTTGGTCGAGAACTCTCCAAACAGAACGGCCATTTCGCCGGCAACTTTAAGCAGCTTGAGCTTTTCGAACATCGACATGTCTTCTTCCTCTTTTTGCATCAGTTTTGGGTCTTCGGCATAAAGTTTTTCGATTGAAAGGGCAAATTCGTTGATCGATTTCTCCGATTCGCGAATAAATGAAACCAATTCTTTATCGCCTTTGATTTCGTCGGGGATTTCAATTTTTAAGGGTTCGGCATTAATAAAGCCCGAATTGCTGTTGTTTTTACATGCTGCAAACAGTATTGTAAGCAGAACGATTACCAAAGTTACTTTTCTCATGATTTAGTGTGTTTTGTTTATTGGTATTTTATTTGCGACAGGCCAAGTGCTCCAAGTATTGAGGCAATTATTAAGCCCAGGACAAAGAATAGAACGATCATTGTTATTAAGCTGACTACAAAGTACGATGTGCGCTTTTCGTCGCTAACACCGGTAATTGGAACAAAGCCCTGATACAGGATGTAGAGGCCATATATACCTGCAAGTGATGCAATAATTGCTAACGAAGGGATTAGGTAAAATACACCTGCCACAAAAATTGGGAAATACGAGTAGGTAACCAGTTTAACGGCATTGTCGAGTGTAACGGTAGTGCCAAATTTGGGCGCCAGCCAGCTAATTACCCAACCTGTAAGCAAAATGCCTGCAACAATGGCAATGTAGCTCGATATGGCTTGGTTGAGCCCCCATTCGAACGAAGCCATGCGCCCCCATGGCGGAACATTGATGCCAACCAGCCAGTAGCCAATTAGCGATGCAATAGCAGGAATTGCGGCCAATGGCAGAATGTAACTTTTTAATAATGATGCAACTGTTTCGTTCTCGGATTGAATTTCGGACCAAACAGTTTTTGGTTCCATTAGTACCTTTTTAATTTTTAAGATTAACTTTTCCATAGTGAAGTTGATTTTTGGTTCAAATTTATGTGTATTGAATGAATAAAATGTTGTAAATGATTAATCGACGGTTAACAAAAAGTAAGTGTCATGAAAATAACAATAAGTGAATTGTGCAGGTTCAAAAAACATTAAAATGGATGAAAAGCCTTTGTTGCAATTTTTGAGATCGCCGGGTATAAGTGCTATATTTGTAGTAAACCAATTTTATAGATTATGCGACTTTTATTGATCAGTAATTCAACAATGGCCGGTGAGGCCTATCTCGAATATCCGAAAAAAGCGATTGGTAATTTTTTGGGCGAAAATGTTAAGCGTATTGTTTTTATTCCATATGCAGCAGTTACTTTTAGTTACGATGCCTATGTTGATAAGGTGAACGAACGTTTTAACGAATTGGGCTACACTGTGAGCGGAATACACACATTTGAAAATAAACCGGAGGCAATTCGCAATGCCGATGCCATTGTTGTTGGAGGAGGTAATACCTGGCATTTATTAAGGAATATGCGCACCGAAGGCTTGCTTGAGCCCATAAGGGAAAAGGTGAAAAACGGAACGCCCTACATTGGTTGGAGTGCCGGTTCGAATGTGGCATGCCCGACCATAATGACTACCAACGATATGCCAATTATTGATCCGCTGGGCTTTGATGCATTGGGGCTGATTGCTTTTCAGATAAATCCTCACTACCTCGATGCAAACCCCGACGGGCATGCAGGCGAAACACGCGAACAGCGAATAGAAGAGTTTTTGGCAGTAAACCACCAAACAAAGGTGTTGGGTTTGCGCGAAGGAAGCATGTTGCTTATCGATGACGGGCAAATAAGTTTGCAAGGTTTGCGGTCGGCAAGAGTTTTTGCATGGGCTACAAAACCTGTTGAGATGAATCCCGGTAGCGATTTGTCGTTTTTGGTGTAAGTGATTCATGAAAATTGGCACAAAAAAAAGGAGACATCGTCTGATGTCTCCCAAAAAACTATCCCCCAAACTAAAACGCCAAACATGAAAAAGACTTGATCTG
>JAFGAF010000552.1 GCA_016933815.1 Prolixibacteraceae bacterium | reverse complement strand
AATTCTGAGGTCGATCACAGTGTTTCGAAAGGGCTTGATGCCATTTATTTAAACCAAACAATCGACGATACGCTTATTGCATATATAAACCGTGCCGATGAATCGATCGATTTTACCATTTATAATTACAACAACAGTAACATTAGCGATATTACACAAGCGCTTAACGAAGCGTATTTACGTGGTGTTAAAGTACGAATTATCAGTTGTGGAACTGCCAATAATTTTGGGTTCGAAAGTCTTTTACCCGAAGTGCCTTACATGAAGAGCCCCGATGGCGAATCGCGCGATGGCATTATGCACAATAAATTTGTGATTTTCGATGCCCGTTCAGTCAATCCCGATAAACCCATCGTTTGGACTGGTGCAACCAATTTTACCGACGGGCAAATCAATACCGATCCAAACAATGTTATTGTTGTTCAGGATCAAAGTCTTGCGTTGGCTTTCGAGATCGAGTTTGAAGAAATGTGGGGCTCCGAAACCGATATTCCTTCGCCCGAAAATGCCAAGTTTGGGATGTTTAAAAAAGACAATACCCCGCATGAATTTATTGTTGGGGGCAAAAGGCTTGAATGTTATTTCAGCCCTTCGGACGGCACCAACCAAAAGTTGCTCGAAACCCTTGCTACTGCCGATAACGACTTGAGCATTGCAACCATGTTGCTTACCCGTTCCGATTTGGCTTACAGCATTCGTGATGCCAAACAGCGGGGTGTTGCTGTTAATATTGTTACCAATGCCGAGGGCGATAATACCGATTTGGTGAACGAAATTTTAATGGGTTCACTTGGTGCCGGCCATTTTGTTTACAACGAATTTGTAAAAGGAATTATGCATCATAAATATGCGGTGATCGATAATTTTGCGCCCGACTCCGATCCGGTGCTAATTACCGGCAGCCACAACTGGAGTGCATCGGCTAATGACAGAAACGACGAAAACACCCTCATTATTCACGACGAAACAATGGCCAACGTTTATTATCAGCAGTTTGTAAAGTTGTTTCTCGATAACAATGGTTCATTTAGCGAAATTAACGAGCCACCGGTGGCTGTTAACGATTCGGTTAGTGTTGAAAAGAACGGAACAGTAACGGTTGATGTGTTGGCCAACGACCAAATTCAGGGTTCGGCCGAGGTGAGCATCGAAATGGAAGCTAAATATGGGCGTACTTATATTCCTTTTACCAATCCGAATGCAATTGCTTATCAGGCACAGAATGATTTTACCGGTACCGACAGCATTCAGTACCGTGTAACATATACCACCGAACCCGACTTGTACGACTTTGCCACTATTATAATTGAAGTTGGAACCAATAGTGTAAAGTTTAATGTTGAAGAGCGTACACTTGCTTTGTTCCCCAATCCGGCCAAAAATTTTGTGTTTGTGAGTTCGAAGAGTCCTTTTGTAAAGTACAGTCTTTACGATGTTACAGGTTCGCTGGTATCGGCACGAAAGCTTGAAGCAGCAAATCAGCATCGCATCGATTTATCGGTGCTTGGCAGCGGAAGCTATTTTTTAAGTGTTGAACATGCCAATGGCGATATTGAAATAGGGAAAGTGATTGTGGAATAGTATAGCAAAAGGGTGAAAACAGTTTGAAACAATTTAATCTATCCATTCATATTTTTCGCCGCGACCTTCGCCTCGACGATAATTCGGCGTTAATGGCTGCCCTTGAGCAGTCGGAGCAAGTTTTGCCTGTTTTTATTCTCGATCCCCGTCAGCTCGAAAATCCTTACAGGGGTGATAACAGCTTTCAGTTTATGCTGAACTCGTTGGCTGAATTAGATGGAGCGCTGCGCAAAAAAGGTTCGCAACTAATTTGTTTCCAGGGAATAGCGCATGAGGTATTGGCACAACTTATTGAAAGTACCCACGCAAACGCTGTTTTCATTAATCGCGATTATACCCCTTTTAGTCGTGAGCGCGATGCCGAAATGGCCAAAGTTTGCCAAAATCAGCAGGTGAAATTCAATGTTTTTGCCGATGTTTTGCTTAACGAGCCAGAGGAGGTGTCGAAAAATGATGGGAAACCTTACACCATTTTCACACCTTTCATGAGGAAAGCACGTCAAAATCCGATTCATAAACCTGTTCCGAATAATTATTCAAACTTTTATATTGAAGAAATAAAATCAGCGCATCAGTTAAACGAATACCGTTTGTTGTTAAAGCACGAAAACCCCGATTTGCTGCTTAAGGGAGGACGCGCCGAGGCTCTGGCGCTGTTGAATAATATTTCGAACCTCGAAAATTACGATAGCGAGCGGAATCTGCCTGCTGTAAAAGGTACATCGTTTTTGTCGGCCCATCACAAGTTTGGAACAGTTTCGGTGCGCGAAAGCTATTGGCACATTGTTGATGAATTGGGCGAAGGCCACACGATGATCAATGAGCTCTATTGGCGCGATTTTTTCACCCACATTGTTTGGCATTTCCCGCAGGTTTTTGGTCAAGCTTTCAATACCAAATACGCTGCAATTCCTTGGGAAAACGATGAGGCCAAATTCGAAAAATGGTGCAAAGGTCAAACCGGTTTTCCCATTGTCGATGCCGGAATGCGCGAATTGGTAACAACCGGCTTTATGCACAACCGGGTGCGAATGATTGTGGCTTCGTTTCTTACCAAAGATTTGCACATTGACTGGCGTTGGGGTGAGCGCTTTTTTGCCAATCATTTAATCGATTACGACCCGGCGGTAAACAATGGCAATTGGCAGTGGGCAGCATCAACCGGATGCGATGCCCAACCGTATTTCCGCATTTTCAACCCGTGGAGCCAGCAGCAAAAATTCGACCCCGATTGTTTGTACATCAAAAAGTGGGTGCCCGAGTTAAAACAATTGTACGCCAACGAAATTCATATATTACAGTTTTCGGCAAATATAATGGCGCAGAGTTATCCCCGCCCAATGGTCGATCATGCCGAAAGGGCGCAAACAATAAAGTCGATATTCAAACAGGCTGTTTAGCTTTCGAGAACAAATATAAAGATCGCCATCCAGTGGCAAACGCTTCCGCCAATAACCATGAGGTGCCAAATAAGGTGCGCATATTTGAGCTTTTCCATTTTGAAAAAGATAATGCCAAACGAATAAAACAAGCCGCCGGCAAATATCAAAATCAGGCTCAATGTCGATAAGTTTTTCATAATTGGAACAATAAAGAAAAGCAAGAGCCAGCCCATAATAACATACGAGATGATAACGAATATGTTCACTCCTCGTTCAAACTTATTGGGAATGAATGCCTTTACCAATAAGCCCGATATGGCAAGCCCCCATTCAATTCCGAACATTACCCAGCCCCAGTCGTAGCGAATAATCGACAGCGCCAAAGGGGTGTATGTGCCGGCAATTAGCAGGTATATAGCTATTTGATCGAAATTGTGGAAGAAATCTTTCGCTTTGCCATGTCTCAGCGAATGGTT
>JAFGAF010000551.1 GCA_016933815.1 Prolixibacteraceae bacterium | reverse complement strand
ATGGAGTAGTTGAATGGGGCCTCGAAACCGACGAACTTCAAATGATTGAATACATAGGGACCGATTCGCTTAACTACAGCGAGTTTCTCGAAATTGCCGACTATGTAAGCATGACAGGCGTTTTAAGCACACGCGGGCCTTTCACACTATTTTTACCCGACAATAAAGCTTGGGAGGATTACTACACCCTTAAAGGGAAAAATTCATACAACGATTTTAGTGTTGAAGAATTGTCGCAAGTGATTCGAAATCACGTGTTGCCGGCCGAAATTTATACCCGCGACATTGGATTGGGCAGTTTGAGCGAAAAAAATGCAATTGGCGATTACCTGGTGTCTGAGTTCGATGCTTCTGAAATACTAATCAACAAGCACTCGTACATTACCAACAGGGATATTGTTGTGGCAAACGGGGTAATACATAAAATCGATAAAGTAATTGACCCTGTTGTGAAAGGTACTTTTACAACCATCGACGAGCTTGAACAATTTTCAATATTTACCGATGGGCTGAAGGCAGCCGGGTTAAGCGATACGCTCGATATTGTTGAAATACCCTATGGTTTGGGTACTGCTCGTGTGCGTTATTCAATTCTTGCTGTGCCCGATTCGGTTTTCAATGCCAATCAAATTTTTTCGGTCAGCGATTTGATTAACAAATACGACGATGGCGAAGGCGATTTAACCCAACCCGGAAATGGTTTTTACGATTATATGGAATACCACTGTATCGAAGGAACTTTTTACATGTCCGACATCGAAGATGAAGTTTATTATACCATCTCGAGAACTAATTTCTTGACCATGAGTGTTGAAACCGACTTCTTGATCAATTCATCCGAAACCGATTCAATTGTCACTACCTTCATTCAATTGTACTCAAACATACCGACCAAAAACGGGGTAATACACGGAATAAATCAGCTTTTGCCCGCAAAAGAAGCAATTCCGCAAACGCATACTATCGATCTTACTGCGTTCCCTGAATTTACCGAGTTGGAGATTTACAGTACCGATGGTACCAAAAACTTTTACGACGGTGAAAACGGAATTGCCAAAATTAAATGGGTAGGCGATTATTTGCAATACTGGCGCAAACTTCAGGGTACAGGCTTCATTAACGAAGATTGCATTGTAATGTCGGAAGGTTATTGGACTTTGGAAATTACCCTCCCGAAAATTGCAAGCGGTAAGTACAGCGTTTATGGTTATTTCAAAAAAGGGTACAACCGTGCCAACGTAATTTTTTATTTCGACGATGTTAAAGTTGATAAGGTAATTGACCTGAATACCGTTATCGATGGCGTTTATTTTGTTGATGAATACATTTGCGATGTCGATTGGCCAACCACCACTGAGCATGTTGTAAAATTAAAAACCGTTTATCCGGGAACAATAATGTGGGACAGGTTAACTTTTGTACCAATTGAATAATCCTTTTTTTTAAAAAAACCATAAAATGATAAAAATGATACAAAATAGATATAAATCAATAGTACTCTTTTTAATGCTTATTTTTCTGGGTGTTTTAAATTTACAAGCACAGGATTTAAGCAAAATATCGGGTGTTATTAAAGAGGCTACAAGCAATAAGCCCCTGCAATCGGTTTTGGTTTCGGTTGCCGGCAAAAGTACCAGTACCAATGCCGATGGTGTATTCGAAATTGATGCCGTTGACCTGAACGAGAGAATGGTTGTTCAAATACCGGGCTACACAACCCGTATTATTCACTTGAACGGAAAAACATCGTTCAATATTTACATGGTTCGCAAAGAGTTCAAATCAATCGACGATGAAATAATTACTCCATTGGGTGCCGTTTCGGTTCGCGATAATGTAATAACCGGCTCGTACATCACAAGCAGCGATGTTAGCCAAAAAACAAACAGTTCGTTAGATCAGATGTTGCAAGGTAAATTTGCAGGTACACAGGTAATTGCAGGTTCGGGAATGCCCGGCAGTAAAAGCTTTGTGAACTTGCGCGGCTTGTCGTCGTTGTACGGAAGCAACGATCCGCTGGTGATAATCGACGATATGATTCACCCTGTTCATTATGCCAATTATAGTGCAATCAATGGTTTTACACACAATCCGTTCGAAATTGTTGACCCCGAGGATGTGGCTACTGTTTCGGTTTTTGCCGATGGAAATGCTTTGCTCGGCGCAAACGGATCGACCGGAACAATTTACATTAACCTCGAACAAAAAGGCGAAACCAGTAGCCGTATTACGTTTAATGCTTATAGCGGCATAGCTTTCTCGCCAAAACGACAAGATTTGTTGGATGCCGATGGTTTTAAGAAATTGTTCAATGAGCAGATAAACCAAACAGGCCTGTCGTCCGACGAGGTAAATGCAATGTATCCGCACCTTAATGCAGCCGAAAATACCGAAGATTATTACCGGTACAACAACAATACCAATTGGCAGAACGAAATATACCGTATAGGTATCCTTCAAAAATACCACCTTTTCCTAAAGGGTGGCGACGACATTGCAACCTATAACATTTCAACAGGTTATACCAATCACGAGGGGGTACTTAAAAACACAAGTTACAACCGTTTTAACTTGAGGGTTAACGGTAAAATTAACATTACCGATAAGTTCAGCGTTATGCCCAATACCAAACTTTCGTTGTCGAACTCGGCCCTAATGGAGCAAGGTTACACAATTGCTTCGAACCCAATTTTGGCAGCACAGTTCAAGTCGCCGCTTATGGCTCCAATGAAGTTCGATGCACAAGGTAACCGGCTTGAAACAATTGATGATATAGGTGCTTTTAATGCGAGTAACCCCACAGCAATTGTTGAAAATGTTGAAGCCGAAAATAAAAACTACCATTTTATTACTTCGGTTAAAGCACAATACGTGTTTAACAGTAATTTGTCGGTTTCAACTTTTGTGGGTATCAACTTTAACAACTCGCGCGATAATATTTTTATTCCCGATGTTGGCTTAAGCAGAATCGATTCGGCCTATAACACCAGCAGGGCTATGGCTAACGAGTTTCGTTCAACCCAAAACCAAAATCAAATAAACTACAAAAAAGTATTGGGTAAAAACAGTATGTTGAACGCTAAAGTTGGTCATCGATATGTGGTAAACTCCTATGAGTACGACAGAGGTGCCGACCTGAACTCATCGACCGATGACTTTAAAAGCTTGGGGCAGGGTGCCAATAATTCGGAGCTAAGAACTGTTGAAGGCGAAAACCGTGTGGTTAAATGGGTTTCGTATTACGCTACTGCCGATTACAATAATTCGGGCAAATATTACTTGTCGGCAGCGTTTTCTGTCGATGGCAATTCGGCATTGAACCAAAGCTCGAGGTATAATTTTTACCCGTCGTTAAGCGGGGCTTGGCGCGTTTCGGCCGAACCGTTTATGGCCGACAAAACCTGGCTCGACGATTTGAAAATAAGGGCTTCGTTTAATCAGGCAGGTAACATTAACAATTTTGCTTACGATTACAGCCATTTGTATTACCGCGGACGAAAACTTTCCACTTCGGGCATGCTTGTGCGCGAGTCGATACCCAATCCCGACATGGAAATGGAGAAACAAACCAGCATTAATTTGGGTGCCGATATGAGCATGTTGTCGCAAAAATTAAATCTTTCGCTCAATCT
>JAFGAF010000550.1 GCA_016933815.1 Prolixibacteraceae bacterium | reverse complement strand
TGACTATTGACTATTGACTATTGACTATTGACTATTGACTAATACTGAGAGCTAAAGCGACCAATACCGATGAGAGAGGCACGAACGATTTGGGAACCATTTACTATTGACCATAACAAAAAGTAACCATTTAAATATAAAATTATGAGCAGGATTACAAGTACAACATTAACCCTACTTTTACTGATGATTACAATGGGCGGCCTAAGGGCACAAAAAGCCACTAGCCCCGAAATAATTCTTGAAAAAATGCAACTGGCCAACAAATATTTCATGGAAAAATGGCCCGATGTAGGCAAAACCATTGTTACCAACCGCGAACGCCCCAGCAACATTTGGACACGCGCAGTATATTACGAAGGGCTTATGCAGCTTTACAGCATCGATCCCGATCAAAAATATTATCAATACGCAGTTGACTGGGGCGAATTTCACAAATGGGGCTTCCGAAGCGGAAACTATACCCGAAATGCCGACGACCAATGTGCCGGCCAAACATACATCGAATTGTATCAAATTGACCCAAAACCCGAACGAATCGAAAATATTATTGAATGTATCGACAATGTATGCAACAACGAAGCCAACGACGATTGGAACTGGATTGATGCCATACAAATGGCCATGCCAATTTATGCGCAGTTAGGTGTTTTGTTGAACGACCAAAAATATTTCGAAAAAATGTACCAAATGTACATGTTTTCCCGAAACCAACATGGCGAAAACGGGCTTTGGAATCCAAAAGACAAACTATGGTGGCGCGATGCCGATTTCGACTCGCCATATACCGAACCCAACGGCGAAGATTGTTACTGGTCGAGGGGTAACGGATGGGTTTACATGGCACTGGCAAGGGTTATGACCATTATGCCAAAAGACGGGCCACATTACAAACAATATTTAAAAGATTTCAAAGCCATGACCAAAGCATTAGCCAAAATTCAACGCGAAGATGGAACATGGAATGTTAGCCTTCACGATCCCAACAATTATGGTGGCATGGAACTATCAGGCACTGCCATGTTTGTTTACGGAATGGCCTGGGGCATCAACAACGGAGTACTTTCAGAAAAAAAGTATCTGCCAATTGTTGAAAAAGCATGGAATGCAATGATCAACGACTGCCTGCACCCCAACGGATTTTTGGGCTATGTTCAAAGTACAGGCAAAGAACCGAAAGATGGTCAGCCGGTTACCTACGACAAAATACCCGATTTTGAAGATTATGGCCTTGGCGCTTTCCTGTTTGCCGGAAAAGAAATGTATGTGTTAATGAATAAATAAGCCCCCATCACCCCATTATTCCATCAAT
>JAFGAF010000549.1 GCA_016933815.1 Prolixibacteraceae bacterium | reverse complement strand
TCTTTTAGCCTAACATCAACTGCCTTGTATAACCGCACAATGATGAGTGGATTCGATTCGCGTATTTTTCATTTTAACGAAACAGTAGGGTATCGCTTCTTCAAAAATAAGTTGAACACATCGTTAAGCTTGGGGGCAAATTTTGTAAATACTACAGCACAAAACAGTCAGTTTGTGTTTAGGGTGAATGCATCGTATAGCTTGGGCAAATATGGCAACTTTGGATTTTTTGTTACCAACAACAGTTTCAGGGAAACAGCAACCATTGCACGTAATTACAACGAGTTATATGGAAGCATACAGTATAATATTAGTTTTTAGGAAATCAAAAAACATCATAAAATGAATTTTAAATACCACATATTCAAACAAAACATACACAAAATGAGTGCAAAATGCCCTTTGTTGATAATTGCTTTGTTTTGTTGTGTCTTTCAACTTAATGCCCAGCAAATTGCTAATTCGGATGCAAATGTGCGCATGGCAAATATCCATTTAATTGCGCAAAGTAGTGCCGACTCGGTGGTGTTGCGTTGGGCTCCCTCAACTGCCGGTGGTTGGAGCATAGCCAATAGCCTGGGATACGCTGTTGAACGGGTTGCAATTGACGAAACAGACGACTTGGCTGATCCGGTCTTTGAACGGTTGAACGACACTCCCTTAAAGCCCTATTCGCTCGAAGAATGGAAAGCCTATGCCGGCCCCGACAATAACTTATCGGCCATTGCAGCACAAGCAGTTTATGGCAAGGCTTTTATCCCCGAGCCTTTAAAAACGGGCGAGTTGTCGGCTTTAAAAAATGCTGCCGATGAATTGCTTAACCGATACTCGTTTGCCCTGTTTACTGCCGATAACGATGCGGTAACTGCCAATGCCCTGGGCTTACGTTATGTCGATAGGGATGTACAAAAAGGTAAAAAGTATGCTTACCGGGTTTTTGTTGCCATGCCAACTACCGAATATGCATACGATACAGCTTACGTTTTGGTAGATGTTGCCGAAAGTGTGCAGTGGCCTGGACCTATTAACCTCAGCTTCGAAAGCGGGGAAAACAATATTCGGCTTACATGGGACGAAAGTAAATTGCAATCATTTTCGGGTTATTATATTTATCGTTCCGACGATGATGGGAAAAATTATCGCCAATTAAACGATATTCCTCTGGTAATTGCATCGCACGACAATACTGCCGATCAAAAACCCTATTTTGTTGATACTACAACGGTGAATTACAAACCTTACCGATACCGCGTATATGGGGTCACGCCATTTGCCGAATTAAGCAAACCAGCCGAAATACAGGCAATGTCGAAAGATAAAACGCCACCACCGTCTCCATACATAAATAAACCTCAGCAAATTTCATCGTCGCAAGTGAAAATCAGCTGGGAAATGAAAGAGCGTGTTGCCGATTTGCAAGGGTTTTACATTACGCGTAGCTCGAAAGCAACCGAAGGGTTTAAAATACTTAATGAAAATGTGCTTCAAAAGAATACAAATGAATATGTCGACGATATTTTAGGCGAAACGGAAAGCTATTATGCTATTGCAGCAGTCGATACCGCCGGAAACCTAAGCTTCTCGCCTGTGGTAATGGCCGTATTGATCGATACAATTCCTCCATCGGTTCCAAAAAATTTAGCAGGTAGTATCGATACTATGGGTGTGGTAACTTTGCGCTGGGATTTAGGCCCCGAGAAAAATATTGTAGGTTACCGTGTTTTGAGGGCCAACGACCCAAATCACGAATTTGTTCAGCTTACCGGAAAAATTCATGCCGATACTGTTTTCTCCGATACCATTACTATTAAAACACTTACCCGGCATGTGTATTATAAAATTGCCGCAGTGAATAACCGTTACCAACACTCGGCATTAACACCATATCTTGAGTTGGAGCGGCCCGATAAGATTCCTCCGGTTGAAGCTGTTTTTTACGATGTATTTGTAAGCGATAGTTGTGTGAACCTAAAATGGAACAACAGCACCAGCGACGATGTTGCCCAACAATTGCTTTATCGCCAAAGTGATGACGAAAAGGAGTGGATGCTGTTAAAAACATTGGCGCCAAGCGTTTCGTTTTATTCCGATAAGGAAGTTGAAACCGCTGTGAGATATCACTATACCATTGTGACGGTTGATGGTTCGGGGCTCAAATCGCAAGGTGCCAGCCCTGTTTCGGGCAGGCCTTACGATACCGGAATTCGCAAAGGGGTTGAAAACTTGA
>JAFGAF010000548.1 GCA_016933815.1 Prolixibacteraceae bacterium | reverse complement strand
GTTTCGACCGATTATGAATACCTGCGCCCCGAAGTTAACGATTCGCATGTAATTGAAATTAAAGAAGGGCGCCACCCGGTTATCGAAAGGCAAATGCCCATTGGCGAAAGTTACATCTCGAACAGTGTTTACCTCGACAGAGAAGATCAACAGGTCATTATAATTACAGGGCCCAATATGTCGGGTAAATCGGCGTTGTTGCGACAAACAGCCCTCATCGTACTCTTGGCGCAGATAGGCTGTTTTGTGCCGGCAAAAGCGGCCAAAATTGGATATGTAGATAAAATTTTCACCCGTGTTGGGGCATCTGATAATATCTCGTTGGGCGAATCGACCTTTATGGTAGAGATGAACGAGGCAGCAAGTATTTTGAACAACCTGTCGGACCGCAGTTTAATTTTACTTGATGAGCTGGGTCGAGGAACCAGCACGTACGATGGTATTTCCATTGCCTGGTCGATTGTAGAATACATTCACGAACATCCTAAATCGAGGGCAAAAACATTGTTCGCTACCCACTATCACGAGCTGAACGAGATGGAACATGGTTTTAACAGGGTAAAGAACTACAATGTTACCGTGAAGGAAATTGATAATAAGGTAATTTTTTTGCGCAAATTGGTTCGTGGAGGCAGCAACCATAGCTTTGGTATTCATGTGGCACGCATGGCCGGCATGCCCAAAAGTTTGGTGAAACGGTCGGAAGAAATATTGAAACAACTGGAGGATACACATCGTAAAGATTCGCTTTCGAAACCTCTCGATTCGATTGGTACTGAGCGCGAAGGCATGCAGCTGAGCTTTTTTCAGCTCGACGATCCGGTGTTAAAACAAATCCGTGATGAGATTTTTAACCTCGACATTAATAATTTGACACCCATTGAGGCCTTGAATAAGTTAAACGAAATCAAGAAAATAGCAGGGGTTAAAGGATAAAATAGCAAAAAATGAAGCAGATTTTTCAATAAAAAAAAGCATACATTTTTTGGGAATAGAAAAATGTTTTATATTTGCAACCGCTTTCGGGCAAATAGTTCTATAAAATATGCGGGAATAGCTCATCCCGATAGCTATCGGGAGGTAGAG
>JAFGAF010000547.1 GCA_016933815.1 Prolixibacteraceae bacterium | reverse complement strand
TGAATTTTGTATGTTTAATTAAATAGAATAACATGTTATTCGTGCATTCGTGGCTAATAATCAAATCAATTATTATATCACAGCACTCAAGCATTAGAAATTTAGCATATTACAATGATTTGAGTGATTTTTAACGCATCACTACTATTCACCGATAATTTATTGATTATGCCGTGTTGTCTCAATTCCCGGTCTCACTTTCGCGGTACTCGGTAGGCGTTTTGCCGGTTACTTTTTTGAATGCCAAATTGAATGCGCCTTTTGTGTTGAAGCCGGAATCGTACATGATTTCGTACACCGGTTTTTGGGGTTTAGCATTCAATAATTCACAGGCGTGTTGAATGCGTAAAGAATTGATATAGTCTTTAAAATTACGGTTTTGTAACGAGTTGATGGCTTGTGATATTTCTCTTTCTTTTTCGTTTAACAACATGGCAATGTGGTGAAGGCTTAAGTCGGGTTCGAGGTAAAGTTTTTTGCTCTCAACAAGTTTGTCAACTTTATCCATTAGCTCTTTTGTTTTTGGGGTAACAGGCAAAGTTTGTTTCTGTTTGTGATGGTTTTCGAAAGGTTTACGGGTAATGGTATCGTAAAAAATGGCAAAAAAGAACAAGAAGAAATACGATATGCTAATAACATTCAACTTAAAGAATATTGGCAGGCGCAATAAAGCAACAATATAAACTAAAAAATTTCCCAAACAGGCCGATGCATAACCGTAAACAATAAACCGTAACCATTTAATATTTACCGGCGGGGGTGTAGCGGTTGATTGATGGCTTTTTAATGATTTTTCGGTAAGCAACAGTTGCCGTATCAGTAAAAAGTTATAAACAATGTATTGAGTTTTTACAATAATATCGATCGAATACAAATTCAAATAATTTAAGAGTGAACCTTGTTTGTACAGGTTTTCCCAAATGTAGTTGTTGCCTTTTAGTATCAATATCGAAAGAAAAAACAATGCAAAAGCAGCAAACGGAACAAAGTGCAGCAAGTATTTCTTTTTAAAATAAAACGCCGATGAAAAACTGTACTTTACATAGAAATAAAACAGAGGTACCCACAGTAAGTAAAGGGGTTTGTAAATGAAGTGCAAAAATGCATATTTATCGAAAAACGCCCACCCACCGCTTAAAGTAAGGCTATTAATGCCATTGGTAATTACTTCGACCAATGCGTAGAAAGCCAACATAAGGCTGCGCGGTTGTTTTCGGCCTTTGTGAAAAAGAATAAGGCTCAAAACCAACATGGTGTACATAATTAACAGGTGCAGGGTTTTTTCCATACAATTACTTAAAGTTTTCTTCTGCTAAAATAGATATTTTATATTGCACAAAATTCGAAATTTTATGTTTTGTGGGGTAAAAAAACAAGTTTTTGTGCAGCATTATATGCTTTTCATTGTATTTTCACCCTCATAATTTAATAATGAATGTCATGAAGTTTTTTCCTCGATTATTTTTTGTAATGTGCTTTTTGATGATTTTGACTTTGGCGGGTTTTGCCGAAATAACTTTGCCAAAACTGGTTGGCGATGGTATGGTTTTGCAGCGCGATGTTCCCATTAAGCTATGGGGCTGGGCTAAGCCGGGTGAAAAAATATCGTTAAAATTTAACAACCGAACATACATTACCAACGCCAACACCGACAGTACCTGGCAGCTAGTGTTGGAGCAGCAAAATGCAGGTGGGCCATACAATATGATCATAAGGGGCGAAAATACAATCGAACTTAAAAATATTCTGGTGGGCGATGTGTGGTTGCTTTCGGGGCAGTCGCAAATGGATCAAACCATGGAACGGGTGAGCCCCCTTTACCCCAATGAAATTAAAAACGCAGGTAACGAAATGATACGTTACTTTGTTGTTCCAACGGTTTATAATTTTAAAAGCTCGCAAGCCGATATTCCTTATGGCCACTGGGAGAGCATTACACAGGATAATATTTTGAGGGTGGCAGCCATCTCTTATTTTTTTGCCAACGAGCTTCATGGGCATTTAAATGTTCCAATTGGTATTATTAGGTCGAGTTTGGGCGGCTCGCCTGCACAAGCTTGGATCAGCGAAGAAGTGCTTAACGCTTTTCCTGTTTATTACGACGAAATGCAAAGATTTAAAAGTGACAGTTTAATTGCTGGAATTGAAGCCAACGATCGTAATTTATCGAACCAATGGTACAGTAAAATGAACAAAGCCGACTTGGCTTATAGTGAAAAGATTACATGGAAAATGCCTGCTGCCGATGTTTCGGGCTGGAATACAATAAACATACCTGCTTATTGGGCCGATGCCGGGTTGGGCATGATTAACGGATCGGTGTGGTTTCGGAAAACAATTGAATTGCCAAAGCATTTTGAAGCAAAGGCCGCAAAGCTGAACATGGGAACAATAGTTGATGCCGATTCTGTTTTTGTGAACGGCGTTTTTGTTGGTTCAACCGGTTATCAGTATCCTCCACGCAGGTACAATATTCCGGCGGGTATTCTTAAGGCCGGACCAAACACTGTTGTTGTAAGGGTGATCAGCAATAGTGGCAAGGGCGGTTTTGTACCCGACAAACCTTATGAATTGATTGTGAATGACGAATCAGTTGATTTAAAAGGCACTTGGCTTTATCGGGTTGGGGCTGAAATGGAACCGGCACCTGAGCAAACTTTTGTTCGTTGGAAACCCGGCGGGTTGTACAATGGAATGATTTATCCAATAAGTAATTACAATGTCAAAGGTGTGCTATGGTATCAGGGTGAGTCGAATACCGAAAAACCCGATGAATATGATGAATTAATGTCGGCCATGATCAAGTGTTGGCGCAGTGCGTTTGGACAGGGCAATTTTCCTTTTATTTTTGCTCAGCTGGCCAATTACATGGAAAGCTACGACTATCCGAGTGAAAGCAATTGGGCGCTAACCCGCGAAGCACAGCTCAAAACCCTTTCGGAACCCAATACTGCAATGATTGTGGCTATTGATTTGGGCGAATGGAACGATATTCATCCCTTGAACAAAAAAGATGTAGCCCAACGTTATGCATTGGCGGCACGCAAGCTTGCCTATAACGAGCAAAATTTGGTGGCTTCGGGGCCAATTTACCAATCGATGCAAGTGAAGGGAAACAAAATTGAGATAACATTCAGCGAAATTGGTAGTGGCTTAAGCATTGGTAGTGGCGATTACCTAAAGCATTTTGCCATTGCCGGAGCCGATCAGCAGTTTGTTTGGGCCAACGCAGTAATTGATGGAAACAAAGTAGTAGTTTGGAACGATGGTGTTCAAAACCCTGTTGCCGTGCGTTACGCCTGGGCCAATAATCCCGAAGGAGCAAATTTATACAATAAAGAGGGCTTGCCTGCTTCGCCCTTCCGAACCGATAACTGGTAGCATTTCAGGCTGTAAGCATTAGTAGTGATTGATTTGCTGTTTCAGTCGCGGAAACGTTTAGTAAGTTCGTTATAAGCATCAATTCGTCGGTCGCGAAGGAAGGGCCAAATACGCCGCACATCTTCGGAGCGTTTCAAATCAATATCGATTACCTGATTTACCTCGGCATTTGTGGGGGCTTCGTAAAGCAATTCGCCTTGCGGACCTGCCACAAAGCTGTTGCCCCAAAAGTTGATGCCGGCACTTTGTTGGCTCGGGTCATCTTCGTGTCCTACACGGTTAACGGCAATAAGCGGCAAGCCGTTGGCCACTGCATGACCACGTTGCACGCCAACCCAGGCATTTTTCTGGCGCAAGCGTTCGTCATCGCTGTCGCGCATGTCCCAGCCAATAGCAGTGGGGTAGATAAGCACTTCGGCACCGGCGAGGGTCATTAATCGGGCAGCCTCGGGGTACCATTGGTCCCAGCAAACCAGTACGCCCAGTTTGCCAAGAGAGGTGTTAATGGGTTCAAAACCCAAATCGCCGGGGGTAAAGTAGAATTTCTCGTAAAAACCGGGGTCGTCGGGAATGTGCATTTTGCGGTACTTACCGGCAATTGAACCATCGTTTTCGAACACAACAGCCGTGTTATGATACAGGCCACTTGCCCTTTTTTCGAAAAGCGAAGTGACCAAAACAATGCCGTGCTTTTTTGCCAGTTCGCCATAAAACTCAGTCGAAGGACCCGGAATGGGCTCAGCCAAATCGAAGTGATTTACGTCTTCGGTTTGGCAAAAATAGAGGCTGTTGTGTAGCTCTTGTAAAACGACCAGTTGAGCACCTTGTTGGGCGCAATCGGCAATGTTCTTGGCTAACTTAATTTTATTGGCCTCAATAATGGCGATGTTTGTTTGTTGTATGATGGCTGTTTTCATTTACAATTTTTAAATTTTTACGTTAAATGTTGTGATTTGGTTTTTATATGCAACTTTTAAGATACGGCTAATAGGTTTCCGTCTTCTATTTCAATTTGAAATTTCACAGTTGCTTTCAGTGCTTTAAAAACTTTTAAAATAGTTGAAACAGTTGCGCTACTTGCACCGTTTTCTAATTTTGATATTTGTGCCTTTTGAACTCCAATTAATTTCCCAAGTTCTTCTTGAGTCATTTTTTTCTCTTTCCTTATTTGTTTTAGTTTTTCTCCCAGAATCTCCATGCTAAGTTCAAATTCATATTGTTCTCTCTCGGATGTACCACGTACTCCAAAATATTTGTCTTCCAGTTCACCTAAAGTTTTATATTTTTTTGTTTCCATTGTTTATTTTTTAGCTTTTTTATTTTTTTCTTCAAAATATTCGCGTTTAATTTTTTCTGCTTTTCGAATTTCATAAGGCGGTGTTTTATTTGTTTTTTTAATTAGTCCATGAGTCGCTACCACTAATGAAATTTCTTCACCTTCGGTATCCCAAAAAGCAAAAAGCCGATAATATTTGCCGCTGTCATCAATTCTAAACTCAAATATCCCGTCGCTGTTTTTTAACTTAGTAAACCATTGTCCAAATAATCGTTCTTTGGTTTTACGTATAGCTTGAAACAATTTCTTCTTTGGGTTAACATCTATTGAATCAGTAAAATCTTCTGCTTGTTTTAGCAAAATTACTTCAATGGGCTTTTCCATATGAGACAATCTATGTTGGTTTCCAAATATAGAAACATTAATTTAAGAATCAAAGTAATCTTTGTTAAAATGTATTTCTCTATTTTTGCATGCTTGTTTATACTAAAGAAAATGATACGACTACTCAATAATTACGAACTCACAACATACAATACTTTTGGTTTAAGGGCTTATGCCAAACGCTTTTTTGAGTTTACCGAAAGCGAAGAACTTTCAATTTTCTTACAGCGCGAAAAACTGCCCGAGAAATATTTGATCATGGGCGGAGGCAGCAACCTGCTTTTTCAATCCGATTTCGATGGCTTGGTTATTTTTCCAAATATTCCGGGTGTGGTTGAGGAGCACGAAGACCGTTCGTTTACTTACCTCGAAGCCGGTGCCGGTGTTGAGTGGGACGAATTGGTTCGGCTGTCGGTGCATTACGGCTTGGGCGGATTGGAAAACCTGTCGCTCATTCCAGGTAAGGTGGGTGCTTCGCCGGTGCAAAATATTGGTGCCTATGGCGTAGAGGCAAAAGATCGAATTCACTTGGTACGCGCAATTGATTTGGCTACCGGGCAACGGCTCGAGTTTACCAACGAGCAGTGCCGCTTTGCATATCGCGATTCGGTTTTTAAAAACGAGTTGAAGAACAAGCTGGTGGTAACTTCGGTGGTTTTTAAGCTCGATAAGTTTCCCGAGTTTAAGCTCGAATATGGCGCTTTAAAACAGGAAGTGGAACGGCTTGGCGAAGTAAATCTGGTCAACATTCGTCAGGCGGTAATCAATATACGTGAATCGAAACTGCCTGATCCCCAAAAACTGGGCAATGCCGGTAGCTTTTTCAAAAACCCTGTTATTGATGCACATGTGGCTCAGCAAATTATCGATAATTACGAGCGAGTGCCCCATTACCAAACGCCCGACGAAGGCAAAATAAAACTGGCCGCCGGATGGCTTATTGAGCAATGCGGGTGGAAAGGTTATCGCGATGGAAACGTAGGAGTTCATGCCGATCAGGCTTTGGTGCTGGTGAATTATGGCGGAGCAAAAGGTTCCGAATTGGTTCAACTGGCCAACAAAATTCAAACATCGGTGTTCGATAAATTTGGTGTAAAGTTGATGCCTGAGGTGAATATTATTGGTGGATAATTTGATTTAATCTTGCTTTATTTGTAATTAAAAATTGTGCTTATTTTTTGAAATGGGCGTAAAATACGGAATATAATTCCCGATATTACGCTGAAAATAGGAATATAATTCCTAAATTTACGCCAATATTGAGAGTTGAAATGAAGAATCGAAGATTAAAGGAATTTATTAAAGAACGGAGCCATTCTAAAACAGGGCGGATCATTGTTTTTACGGGAGCACGGCAAACAGGTAAAACTACATTGTCGCGCCATCTGTTTCCCGATTACACTTACCTCTCAATCGATGACCCCATATTGCGAACCCGATATAAACAATTAACAGCAAGTCAATGGAATTTACAATATCCGAAAGCAATTTTAGATGAAGTTCAAAAAGAACCTGCTTTAATTGAAAGCATAAAATCGGTTTATGATCAATGGACTGGACCAAGATATATCTTGTTAGGATCGAGTCAGTTCCTTCTTCTTGAAAAGGTTAAAGAAAGTCTTGCAGGTCGTTGTTCTATATTTGATTTGTATCCTTTAACAATACCCGAGTTATGCACCAATAGCTGGGACGATGAAGTGCAAGATTCGGTTTTTCAGCAGTTGATAAAAGACAAGTTGTCTGTTGATCAATTGCTTCCTTCATTCTTGTTTGATGAGAAAATGACCCAAAAAAACGAGGCATGGACGCATTATACGCAATTTGGGGCTTATCCTGCTGTTGCCGATAAAGACCTTAGCAATTCGGAACGAAGGGACTGGTTAAAAAACTACGTACGTACTTATCTTGAAAGGGACCTGCGCGATTTGGCATCGTTCCGTGAACTTGAGCCATTTCAAAAACTACAAAATTATTTGGCGCTAAATACCGGAAATTTAGTAAATGCATCAGCAATTGCCAACCAAATTGGTGTAAGCGCTAAAACAGTTCAACGTTATATCAATTATTTTGAGATAAGCTACCAAACCATTTTGTTACAGTCGTGGTCGCGTAATAAAAACAAACGTTTGGTTAAAACACCTAAAATCCATTATCTCGATAATGGTATTGTACAGGCTGTATTACAGAAGCAAGATACAATAAACGGCAACGAGTTCGAAAGCCTTGTTGTGGCTGAAATGTATAAGCAATTAAAAAATATTCAAGCTCCGGTCAATTTATTTCACCTACGAACACACGATGGAAAAGAAATAGACTTGATAGTTGAGCTTCAACACGGGTATTATGCCATTGAAATAAAAATGGCCGATAAAGTAAGGACTTACGATGCCCGCCATTTGTCAGGCTTAAGTGAAATTCTTGACAAACCTTTGTTACATTCTTTTTTGTTGTCGAACGATTATGATACACAACATTTCGACAACAAAACAACGGCAATACATGTTGCATATTTTTTGGGATGAATAAGTTTTAATTACTTTTAAAGTTCTCAAGTAATGCATAATTGTTGATATGGAAAAGTCAAATGCAATTAAGTTATCGAATAGCAAGTCACAAATAATTACAGGTTCTGATGTTGAGAATAGAATTATCTTGATTCGGGGAGTTCATGTAATGATTGATAGGGATTTAGCCGAATTGTACGGAGTTGAAACAAAGCGATTAAACGAACAAGTAAAACGTAATAAAGAAAGATTTCCTTCACATTTTATGTTTCAGTTGAGTGAAGAAGAAAAAAATGAACTGGTCGCATTTTGCGACCGGTTTAAAACAATGAAACATTCATCAGTAAAGCCATTTGCATTTACAGAACAAGG